>JAITLA010000121.1 GCA_031278145.1 Eubacteriales Family XIII. Incertae Sedis bacterium | reverse complement strand
CGGGCGCTTCACCCATATTGACATGCGCCGGCAATTGGTGTATATTATGCTTGGAAATTGTCGCGCCGCACCGGCGCTTTGCGCCTCGGGGCGCAAAGCGGCGTGGGCGCGCGGGATCGAGCGATTGCATACGCCTCTCTTGTTGCTTCGCGGCTTTTGTGCATGCAATGCACGGTGTTGTTCGCAAAATACGCGGCCGCGACGGAATGCAGTCGGAAGGGACTGCATATTTTGTCGCAGCCGTGTTTCTTTGTGCGCCGCCGCGATCACGGCCTTGACATCGACGCTTACGGCATATTGGGAGAAGCGCGCGTGGAGCGATATCGAATCGAAAATCTGAAATTTACGTATCCGGAACGCGAAAAACCCGCGCTGGCCGGCGTGAACCTGATCGTCCGGCAGGGCGAATTTCTGATGCTCTGCGGCCTGTCCGGCTGCGGCAAGACGACGCTCCTGCGGCAGCTGAAGCCCATTCTCGCGCCGCACGGCGCGCGGAGCGGCGAGGTGTTCTTTGACGGTACGCCGATTTCCGCGCTGGATCAGCGGGAGCAGAGCGCGCGGATCGGCTTCGTCATGCAGAGCCCGGAGAATCAAATCGTCACGGACAAGGTGTGGCACGAGCTGGCCTTCGGCCCGGAGAGCCTCGGCGCGCCACAGGAGGAGATCCGCCTGCGCGTCGCGGAAATGGCGTCGTTCTTCGGGATACAGGCTTGGTTTTACAAGAACGTGACGGAATTGTCGGGCGGGCAGAAGCAGCTTTTGAACCTCGCCTCCGTCATGACGATGCATCCCGAGGTACTGCTTCTCGACGAGCCGACAAGCCGCCTGGACCCGATTGCGGCCTCGGAATTCCTCGGCGTCGTCGGCAAGATCAACCGCGAGCTCGGCATCACGGTAATCCTCAGTGAGCACAGGTCGGAGGAGGTCTTTCCCCTCTGCGATCGCGTCGCCGTCATGGAGGAAGGCAAAATCGTCGCGGACGGGACGCCCGCTGCGGTCGGCGCGATGCTCAGGGAGCGCGATCACGGAATGTTTTGCGCCATGCCCGCGCCCATGCGCATATGGGCGGCGGTCGACGCAAAGGGCGCGCGGAACGCGGAAAGCCCCTGCCCCGTCACCGTCAGGGACGGACGGGATTGGCTGCACCGCTTGGCGGCGGACGGTCTTCGTATCCGCGCGCGCGAAGCGGAGGCTGCGGAGCCCGTGTCCGCGCCGCCCGCCGTGGAGCTGGACGATCTGTGGTTTCGTTACGAAAAAAACGCGCCCGACGTGATCAAGGGCCTGTCGTTCAAGGCGTATGGCGGAACGATCACGGCCGTCCTCGGCGGCAACGGCACGGGCAAGACGACGGCGCTGTCGCTGATCTCCGGCATCAACAAGCCCTATCGCGGCAAGGTGCGCATCGAGGGCGAGGCCCTTGAGAAACACGCGGGGCGTCTGTTCTCCGGATTGCTCGGCGTCCTGCCGCAAAACCCGCAGGCGCTGTTCGTGCAAAAGACCGTCGAGGCCGATCTGCTGGAGATCCTCGCGGGCGCGAAGCTTTCCAAGGCGGAAAAGCGAAATCGGATCGCAAGGGTGGCCGCGCTGTGCCGCTTGGAAGGGCTTTTGTCCGCCCATCCCTACGATCTGTCCGGCGGTGAGCAGCAGCGCGCGGCGCTCGCGAAGGTGCTGCTCCTGCGGCCGCGCATCCTGCTTCTCGACGAGCCGACCAAGGGCCTCGACGCCTCGTTCAAACGCGTGTGTGCGGGGATATTGAAGCGGCTCGCGGCGGCGGGCGTCGCCGTCGTCCTCGTGAGCCACGACCTTGAGTTTTGCGCCGAATACGCGGACAGCTGCGCGCTGTTCTTTGACGGCAATATCATTACGAAGGGCGCGCCGCGCGATTTTTTTTCGGGCAATGGCTTCTACACGACGGCCGCGAACCGCATGGCGCGCGACAAGCTGCCCAAGGCCGTCACGCCGGAGGATGTGATCGCGGCGCTCGGCGGGGAGGTGCCCGCGCCGCCGCCCGTTCTCGCGGCGGAGGACGCGCCGGCATACGATTTTGACGCGCCCGCTTGCGGGGACGCGGCCGCGCACGACGCGGAGGCGGGGGATGCGACCGCGCGGATCCCGTCCGCAAACGCAGCGCACGCGCAGGCCTTGCCGGCGGAAGGCCCGCGCGCGCGGTTCACGCCCGCCCGCCGGCTCGCGGTCACGCTCGCAACGCTCTGCCTCATCGGTACGGCGCTCTTCGCGGGCACGCACATCGAGGGTCTGAGCGCCTTCGTTGCGGGCGGCGATTTGGCGATCCACGCGGCGGAGGGGCCGGGCGTCTGGCGGTACGCGGGCATCATGCTCGCGCTCGCGGCGGAGGCCGGCGCTCTGGCATTTGCCCTGACGTGGAAGAGGGAGGGCCGGCCGCGCGCGCCGCTGCCCGCCCCGGGGGATCGCGGATCGGCGGGCCGCACGCGCGCGGCGGCGGTGATGATCCTGCTGGCCGTTCCGCTGACCATCTATGTCGGCGTCTATTTCCTCGAGGATCGCAAATATTATTTCATATCCATGCTGATCCTGCTCGAAACCATGCTGCCCTTCGCGCTGGTCTTTGAGAGCCGCAGGCCGCAGGCGCGGGAGCTCGTGATCATCGCCGTGCTCTGCGCGATTGCCGTGGCGGGGCGGACCGCCTTTTTCATGCTACCGCAGTTCAAGCCCGTGCTCGCCCTCGTCATCGTCGCGGGCGTCGCTTTCGGCGGAGAGGCCGGCTTCCTCGTCGGCGCGCTGACGGGCTTCGTGAGCAATATGTTCTTCGGGCAGGGGCCGTGGACGCCTTGGCAGATGTTCGCGTTCGGCATCATAGGCTTCCTCGCGGGCGTGCTGTTTCGCAAGGGGCTGCTGCGCCGGGATCGCGGCGCGCTCTGCGTGTTCGGCGCGCTGTCGGCCTTCGCCGTCTACGGCCTCATCATGGACACCTCGATGGTGCTGATGTATCAGATACGACCCGTGAAGGAGATGTTCTTCGCCGCGTATCTGCAGGGGCTTCCCTTCAACCTCGTCCACGCGACGGCCACGGCCTTCTTTCTCTTCGTCATCTCCCGCGCCATGCTCGAAAAACTGGACCGAATCAAGGTGAAATACGGCCTGATCGAACGGTGAGGGTGCTTGCGTAGGAGTGGGATCGGGGGCCTCGGGTTCGATGCTTCCCGGCGTGAAGCGGACCGCCATGCGTTTGTCGGCGACTTTTACGGGGGTGTGGCGCTTGCCGCCGTAGAGAAGGTAAAGGCGGCGCGCCTTCAATCAATCCCACTCCATCCGGAATTGTTTGTTTTTTGTGGCGCAATCGGAAAGATAAAGATTGATCAGAGTTTGGTAAGGAATACCCGATTCCTCGGATTGTGCCTTGAAAAATTCAATCGTATCGCTGTCAAGGTTGATTGTGATTTGTCTTTTTA
>JAITLA010000076.1 GCA_031278145.1 Eubacteriales Family XIII. Incertae Sedis bacterium | reverse complement strand
CGGGCTTCGCGGCGTGGGCATCACGGACCACGGGCCGGGCCACCTGTTCTACGGCTTCAAGCGCGCGCGCTTTGCCGAGATGCGCCGCGAGATAGAGGCGATCAAGGCGCGGAATCCGGGCCTTGCCGTGTTCATGGGACTCGAGGCGAACATCGTGGACGCCTCCGGCCTGCTGGACCTGCCGCCCGCCGACTTCGCGCTGTTCGACTATGTGATCGCGGGCTATCATTACGGCGCCTTCGGGGCGCGACCCTTGCCCCTGGCCCTCCTGCACGCGGAGAACATGATCAGCGACGGCCTGGGCCTCTCCGCGAAGCGGCTCCTGATCAAGAACACCGAAATGACGGAAAAAGCCCTGTATTCCAACGACATCAAGATGCTGACGCATCCCGGCGACAAAGGCCCCGCGGATCTCTTCGCAATCGCGCGCGCCTGCGCGGAAACGGATACCCTGTTTGAAATAAACGCGCGGCACAAGGCCCTGACGGCGGAAGGCCTGCGGACGGCGGCGCGCACGGAGGTGAAATTCGCGGTGAGCAGCGACGCGCATTCGCCGAGAAGGGTGGGGGAGGTTTCGCACGCCCTCGATCTGATTCGAAAGGCCGGCATAGACGCCGCGCGCGTCGTGAATCTGCGCGTCGTCTGATCGGCAGCCGCAGCGCACGCGGCTGTCCGCAAGGGGAGAGGGAACATGGAAATCACAATCGTAACGGGCATGTCGGGCGCGGGCAAGAGCTGCGCGTTCAACTGCTTTGAGGACCTCGGATATTACTGCATCGACAACCTGCCGCCGTCGCTGATCGGCAATGTGCTGGATCTGCTCGAACAGGGCAAGCGCGCGCCGGAGCAGGCCGTTTTCGTGATCGATATCCGAGGCGGCGCCTTCTTCGACGATCTGCAGAACAGCCTGCTCTCCCTGAACAAGGCCGGCCGGCGCTACAGGATCCTGTTTCTGGACGCCTCGGACGAGGTGCTGCTGCGGCGCTTCAGCGAAACGCGGCGCAGCCATCCGCTCTCCGGCGGCGGCACAAACCAGGCGGGGATCGCGCTGGAGCGAAAGCGTCTGCTCGACATCAAGCGCGCGGCCGACGCGGTCATCGACACCTCGCGCATGAAGACCGCCGCGCTCGCGGACGAGATCAAGAAGCTGTTCCTGCCCCAATCGGAGGATGTGTTCAGGATAGACATCCTGTCCTTCGGCTACAAATTCGGCATGCCCGCGGAGGTCGACATGGTCTTCGACATGCGCTTCATCTCAAATCCCTTCTACGTGCCGAGCCTCAAGGAGCTGTCCGGCAACAGCAAGCGGGTGCGGGAATACGTCATGAAGAGCCCCGTGAGCCGGATGTTTCGCGATGCCGTTCTGCGGCTCCTCGAGGAATTGATACCGCATTTTTCGCGGGAAGGCAAGCATCGCTTGGGCTTGGCGTTCGGCTGCACGGGCGGCAGACACAGGTCCGTTGCGATGGCGATTGTGTTCAACGAGGCGCTGGCGGAGCGGGGATACCGGACCGCGCTGACGCACAGGGATCTGTAGCCGTGTCCGCCCAAAACGGGCCGCGCATCGCGGTCATAGGCGGCGGCACGGGGCTTGCCGTGCTGCTGCGGGGCCTGAAGAAGCGCTTCGATCACCTCACCGCCGTCGTCACGGTCGCCGACGACGGCGGCAATTCGGGCGCGCTGCGTGAGGACCTCGGCATGCTGCCGCCGGGCGACGTGCGCAGCTGCCTTCTGGCCTTGGCGGACGAGGAAAACGCCATGCGCGAGATCCTCAAATACCGCTTCAAGGACGGACGCTTGGCGGGGCAGAGCATGGGCAATCTGATGATCGCCGCGCTGAACGACATATACGGCAGCTTCGAGGACGCCGTTTCGCGAATGAGCGATATCCTGCGCGTGAAGGGCCGCGTGATCCCGGTCACGGACGCGGCGGTCCGCCTCTGCGCGGAGCTTGAAAACGGCAATCTGGTGTTCGGGGAATCCCAGATTCCGCGCGTGGTCCTTTCGGAGGGCTCGCCCATCAAGCGCGTGTTCCTTTGGCCGTCGGATTCCGATGCCGCCGAGGCCGCGCGCAAGGCCCTGTCCGACGCGGATGCGGTGCTGATCGGACCGGGCAGCCTCTTCACCAGCATCATCCCGAACTTCCTGTCGCGCGGCCTGCGCGAGGCGCTGTCGGCTGCGCGGGGCGGGAAGATCTACGTGTGCAACGTCATGACGCAGCCCGGGGAAACGGACGGCTTCGGCGTGGCGGATCACGTCGAAAGGCTTGCGGAATATACGGGCGCCGGCCTGATCGACTGCGTGATAGCCAACAACCGCAGCCCGGACGCGGTCGCGCTGGCGCCCTACCTCTCGGACGGTGCGCGGCAAATCCTTCCGACCGAGCGGGACGCGGAATATCTGCGGCGGAGGGGCATACGCCTGATCGAGGATGATTTTATCGAGATCAGGAACGGGTACATACGGCACGATTCCACGCGCATCGCCGATGTCCTCACGGCGCTCGCGACAAGGGGAAGGGGCGGCGGATGTCATTCGCTTCGGAGGTGAAAAACGAGATCGCGCGCGCGATGCCCGAGAAACGCTGCTGCCGCTTGGCGGAGCTCGCGGGCTTCCTGCGCGTCTGCGGGGTCGTGGGCCTCGCGGGGGGCGGCAGGCTCACGCTCACGCTCTCGACGGAAAACCCCGCCGTGGCGCGGCATTACAAGAAGCTGCTGCGGGAATGCTTCGGCGCGCGCGCAAACCTGTTTGTGGGGGGCCGGGCGAGCTTCAGGAAGAAGGGGCATCTCTACGAGCTCTGCATGGGCGAGAGCGCGGACGCGGAGCACATCCTGCGCGAAACGGGCATTCTGACCACGCGCGAGGACCTCAGCTTCATAGACGAGGGGATCTGCGACGCGCTTTTGAAGACCAAGTGCTGCCGCAAGGCCTATCTGCGCGGCGCCTTCCTCGGCGCGGGCACGCTGAACGACCCGGAAAAGGGCTACCACCTCGAGATCGTCTGCGGCTCGTCGCCCTTGGCCGCGGATTTCAGGCGGCTCTTCAACGGCTTCACGGACATCCGCGCGAAGCTCACGCCCCGCAGGGGGCGTTTCGCCGTCTATCTCAAGGACGCGGGGGGCATCGCGGACATCCTGAACATCCTCGGCGCGCACGAACGGCTGCTGCGCTTCGAAAACGTCCGGATTGTAAAGGATCTCAGAAACAGGACGAATCGCATCAACAACTGCGACAACGCCAATCTCGACAAGTCCCTGCGGGCGGCGGAGGCGCAAACCCGCGCCATCGCCGGGCTTCTCGCGAATCCGGACGCGGCCGCGCTGCCGGAAAAGCTGCGCGCCGCAGCCCTGCTCCGCCTCGCAAACCCCGAGGCCTCCCTGTCCGAGCTCGGGGCGATGCTGGATCCGCCCATAACGAAGTCGAGCGTCCACCACAGGCTCAAGCGGATCGAGGCGCTTGCGGCGCGGCTCGCCGCCCGGCGTTAGGCCGTTTTCGGCGGCCCGCGCCCGCCTCTGAATAGTAACCACCATTGGTTACTATTCAAACCCCACACCTTTTTTGCCCGGCTCGGAACCTGATTGCGATTATTGGCTTCCTCACGTAGCTTCGAGTACGCTGCGGGAGCCAAAATCGCCCTCAGAACCCGATCCGAACAAAACAATCGCGGGGTTTGAATAGTTTTGATTGAACCT
>JAITLA010000142.1 GCA_031278145.1 Eubacteriales Family XIII. Incertae Sedis bacterium | reverse complement strand
TTCTCCTCAAACGACGACGCCAACGAATACGGAGGCACGGGCGGCTTTGACGTGGGATATCTCGTGTTCGAGTACACGGGCGACGCGGACAACACGGTCACGCTGACCGCCTGCACGGTCTACACCATGAACGCGTCGGGCAAGGTGGCGCGCGACGTGCGCGGCGCGGCGGGGACGGTGACGATCAAGCGTCCGGCGGCCGCGGGCGAAACGCCGGACACGGACGACACGTCGAGCGGTTCCTCCGGCACATCGGGCGGCGGGGGCGGCGGAAGCGCCGCCGGCACGGCCGCCGAGGACGAGGGCTTTGTCATAGGCGAGGACGAAACGCCCCTCGCGCAGGCGGGCGCCCGCTTCTCCGACCTCACGCAGGCGGAATGGGCGCGGGAGGCCATCGAATACATGGCGGACAACAAGGGCATCCTCGGCATGGGCGACGGGCTCTTCGCGCCGAACGCGGAGGTCACGCGCGCGCAGTTCGCGCGCTTTGTGGCACAGGCGCTGGACATCGGGCGGGGAACGGAGCCCGCCGTGTTCGCGGACGTGGCCGAGGGCGCGTGGTACTTTGAGGACGTGACGACGCTCGCCTCCGCCGGCATCCTGACGGGCTACGGCGACGGGCGCTTCGGCCCGGACGACAGGATCACGCGCGAGCAGATGGCGACGATCATCGATAGGGCGCTGGCCGCAAAGGGCATCGCGCTCACGGCGAGCCGCGCCTTCGACCTTACGGACGCGGACGCCGTTTCGGCCTACGCCAAGGCCTCCGTCGAGCGGCTCTACGGCGCGGGCGTGATCAGCGGCATGGGCGACGGGACCTTCGCGCCCAAGGCCGCCGCGACGCGGGCCCAGTCTTGCGTGATATTGTACAACGCGCTGCGGACGCTCGATCTTCTGTGAGCGCTCAAACTTTGAATATAATTTACAAGAAGCCCATTCGAACCTAACAAAAGACCGGTATATTGGATTCCGTAATCGGTGAAACGGGGAGGAATCCCGAGAGGCCGCCGGCGGCGCGGATCGCCGGCGCCACAGCGCACATGCCGCTCGGAGCGGCGTTTGGGCCGCGGCGACGCGGCAGAATGGAGTCGAGAATGAAGAAGAAACGCATTTTCAAAATTTGCATCGCGGCCTTTCTGGCGGCGTTGACGGGCGTCGCTCTGGCGGCCTGCACGACCGGAAACGCGCAGGAGCCGAACGGAGAGGAAGGCGCGGCCGGCGAAACGACGAGCGCGGCGGCGGAAGAGGAAAGCGCGGACGCCGCCGTGAAGTCGAGCAGCGGCGAGATCACCGTGTACACGGCGCTCGAGGACGAGCAGGTGACGGAATATCTCGCGGTGTTCAACGAGGAATACCCCGACATCACCGTGAACATCGTGCGCGAATCCACGGGCGTGATCACGGCGCGGCTCCTGGCCGAGAAGGACAACCCGCAGGCGGACGCCGTCTGGGGGACCGCCGCTTCCTCCATGATGATCCTCGACGATCAGGGGATGCTGGACGCCTACGCGCCCGAGGGCGTGGAGCGGATTCTGCCGGAATTCAAATCGGATAAGCCCGTGCCGACCTGGGTGGGCATAGACGCGTGGGAAACCGCCTTCATCATCAACACGACGGAGCTCGAAAAGCTGGGTCTGACCGTTTCGGACATCGCGTCCTACGACGACCTGCTCCGTCCGGAACTGAAGGATCACATCGTGATGTCAAACCCGAATTCATCCGGTACGGGCTTCCTCACGGTGGCGGGCGTGCTGCAGCTTCGAGGCCGGGACACGGACGCGGGCTGGGACTACCTCACGCGCCTGCATGAAAACGTCAATCAGTACGTGCATTCCGGCTCGAAGCCCGCGAAGATGGCGGCGGCCGGTGAGTGCGTCGTGGGCGTGAGCTTCGGCTACGCCGGCATCAGCCAGAAGGCGAACGGCGCGCCGGTCGAGGTCGTGTTCCCCGTGGAAGGCTCCGGTTGGGACATGGAGGCGAACGCGCTGATGAAGAAGGATTCCATCAACCCTGCGGCGCCGACCTTCCTCGACTGGGCCATATCCGACGCGGCGATGGAGCTCTACAAGGTGAACTACCCGATCATCGCGACGGGCGGCGACGGCAATTACGAGGGCTATGAGAGCGACCCCGTGGCGCAGCTCATCGACAACGATTTCACGTGGGTCGCGAACAACAGGGACGATATTTTGAATACGTGGATAACGAAATACGATTCCAAGTCCGCCGCAGAGTAAGAATACCGTTTTTGGAGCTTTTCTTGGAATGCGCGACGGTACGACGATACAAGGGGCGGCGTTCGGCCGAGCCTGCGGGGGCACCCGTGGGCTCGCGGCGGAGCCGCAAGGGTGCAAGCATGGCTTATTTGGAGATACGGAACATCACGAAGCGATTTTCCGGGCAGACCGTATTGACCGGGATCGACGCGGACATCGAAAAGGGTGAACTGGTCTGCGTCTTGGGTCCGAGCGGATGCGGAAAAACCACGCTGCTGCGCATTGTCGCGGGTCTTGAAACCGCAGACTGCGGCAGCGTTTATATAAACGGCAGGGATTGTACCGCATTGCCCCCTGCCAAACGCAATTTTGGGATTGTGTTTCAATCCTATGCGCTGTTCCCCAACATGACGGTGGCCGAAAACATCCTCTTCGGCCTCCGTCGGAAAAGGGGCTTGGGAAGGGAAGAAATGCGGGCGAGGGTGGATGAAGTGCTACGGACTGTGGACCTCTCCGAGCACAGAAACAAATACCCGCGCCAGCTTTCGGGCGGGCAACAGCAACGCGCGGCCTTGGCGAGAGCCATCGCCCCCGCGCCTTCATATCTGCTTCTCGACGAGCCGCTCTCCGCGCTCGACGCGAAGGTACGGCTGCGGCTGCGCGGCGAGATCCGCGCCGTCCAGCGCGCGCTCGGCATCACGACCGTCATGGTCACGCACGACCAAGAGGAAGCCCTGACGATGGCGGACAAGATCATCGTCATGAACAGGGCCGCGGTGGAACAGATCGGGAGGCCGCGCGAGATCTATGACAGGCCGGCCACGCCCTTCGTCGCAAGCTTCATCGGCGCCATGAACTTCTACCGGGCGCAGGGGGGCATATGCGCAATCCGCCCGGAGCGCGTCGAGATCGCGGGCACCCGGGAGGGCTGCGACATGGTGGCCGAGATCAAGGGCTTCGAGTTCAAGGGCGCGATGACGCGCATCTACGGCGTTTTGCCGAGGCAGACCGAAATCTGCGTGGACATCGCCTCGGATCTGGCGGACGGGATCGACATCAGTGGGAGCGCGAAGCTCTATCTCAGGATGCCCGAAGAACATTTGATCAAGTATCCGCCGCCCGCCTCACGGGTGATGTGAGCCGTGCCGGGCAAACGCGGAGCGCTCTTTGTCCATACGAGCAAGGCGCAGCTCGCGCTGCTGATCTGTCTTTTGGCGGCCTTCAGCCTGATCCAGATAGGGCCCCTGTTCTCGCTGTTTTCCAAGGCGTTTCTCGACAAGGACGGGCATTTTGCGGGTCTGCGAAACTACGCGGAGTACTTCGGTGGTCCGTCGCTGAGCACCTCCGTTCGCAACACCGCGGACGTTTCGCTGGTGACGACCGTATGCAGCGTGCTCTTGGGCTTCGCCTACGCCTACGGCCTGACGAGGACGAACATGCGGGGCAAGGCCTTTTTCAGGTATACGGCGCTGATTCCCATCTTCCTGCCGACGGTCGTGCACGCGCTGGGCCTCGTGTACATATTCGGAAGGCAGGGGATCCTCACGGGCCTCGGCGTCGAAACGGAGCTCTACGGCAGGTTCGGCATCATCCTGTCGGAGATCATATACACCTTTCCGCAGGCGTTTTTGATGTTTGTCGTGGCGCTCGAGGTCGCGGACGGGCGCCTGTACGAGGCCGCCGATTCCATGGGCGTTTCCGCGCCGGGGAAGTTCTTCGGCATCACGCTGCCCGATATCAAGTACACGGTCGTCAACGTGTTCTTCGTGTGCTTCACGCTCGCGTTCACGGACTTCGGCGCGCCCAAGGTGCTGGGCGGCGGCTACAATGTGCTGGCGACCGATATCTACAAGCAGATTGCGGGGCAGTTTGACATGAACATGGGCGCGGTGGTCGGGACGCTCCTGCTGCTGCCCGCCGTCCTCTCCTTCGCTGTGGGACGCATCGCGGGCAATCGGAACGCGAGCACGATAAACACCAAGACAACGCGGCTCGTCATAAGGGAGAACCGCCTGCGGGACGCGCTCTTCTTCGTGTTTTGCGCCTTCGTGAGCCTCTGCTTTCTGTTCCTGATCGCGGTGCTGTTCATGGGCGCGCTAACCGAATACTACCCCTACAATATGGCGCCGACCCTCCGCCATTTCAGCTTCAACGCCTCCGTGGGCGGGATGGGAAGCTATTTCAACTCGCTGCGAATGAGCCTGATGACGGCCCTGTTCGGGACGGTCTTCGTCTTTGTCTACGCCTATATAATGGAGAAAACGGAGGGCTTCGGGCCGCTCAGGAAATACGGCAGGCTGCTGGCGACGCTGCCCTTGGCCCTGCCCGGCATGGTCATAGGCGTCGCGTTCATCTTCTTCTTCAACGCGCGGGAGAATCCGCTGCACTTCATATACGGGACGATTGTGATACTGGTTCTGTCCAATATATTGCACTACTTCGCCGTGCCCTTCATCACCGCCTCGGGATCGCTCAAGCGGCTCGACAGGGAGTTTGAGAGCGTTTCGGACAGCATGAACATCTCGCGCCTCAGGCTGTTTCTGCGCGTGAGCGTGCCGCTGTCGCTGTCCGCCGTCCTGGAGATCTTCATGTATTACTTCGTGAACTCCATGGTGACCGTTTCGGCGGTGGTGTTCCTGTACGGCGCGAAATTCAAGATCGCGTCGATTGCGATCACGCATATGGAAGAAGCGGGCGACAT
>JAITLA010000113.1 GCA_031278145.1 Eubacteriales Family XIII. Incertae Sedis bacterium | reverse complement strand
ATTGTCGAGGGCGATGAAAGGCGGGACGCTTTCAAAGCCTTGATCGAAAAGTATTCGGGCGATCAGCCCGAGGATACGAAGCATGCGAAAGCGGCGGATTGTACGCGTTCTCATGTCGTCGCGATTGACGTGGAGCATATCACCGGCAAGGAAGCCTTGGAATACGCCAAGACGAAGAACCGGTAAAGCGGCCTCCCCGGCCGTTGAAAAATTCACTTGACAGGGAAACAAAAATACATCATAATAGACAAAATACAAGCAAAGCAACCGGTATAATGGGTATTTTCCGTGGACAGAAAAGAAAAAGCGACGGAGTTTGACAATATCGCCGAAACGATATTTTTTCCGATATATCCGATCATCGCCGCAAGAATGTTGGAAATCGCCGCGATACGCGGCGGGCTGTGTCTGGACATCGGCAGCGGCGGCGGCCATCTGGGGATTGCCTTGTCGAAGCTGTGGGACGGCGAGGTGATCCTCGCGGACAACAATCCCGCAGCCGTCGAAATCGCCGCGCGCCGCCTCGCCGCCAACAGGGCCGAACGGATCGAAACGCTGTTCGGCGACGTACACGACCTGCCGCTCGCGCAGAGCTCCGTCGATCTTGTGGTAAGCCGAGGCGCCATGTGGTTTTGGGACAAGGCAAGGAGCTTGCTCGAGATTTGGCGCATACTCGCCGACGGCGGCGCGGCCGTTCTCGGCGCGGGCTTCGGAAACAAGGAGTTGTCGGACAGAATCGCAAAAGAAATGACCGTTCTCAATGGGGAGGACTGGCCGCAAAGCAGAAAACGCTTTACGGACGGTGCCTCCCCTTCCGATTATGCGGACATTGCGAGCGATATCGGCTTGCCGAGCGAGGTGATAAAGGACGAAAGCGGCGAATGGCTTGTCTTGCGAAAATCCGCTGCGGGAGAGGAGCTGCGGATATGCGGATGATAAGCGTTGCGGGGCCGCCCTCGTCGGGCAAGAGCTCCGTCATACTCAAGACGGCGGAACGCCTGCTGCGCGAGGGTTTTTCCGTCGGCGCGGTGAAATTCGACTGCATATCCACGCGCGACGACGCGTTGTACCGCAAGAAGGGCATCCCCGTGCTTACGGGCCTTGCGGGCAATCTCTGCCCCGATCATTATTACGTCACCAACATTCACGATTGCGCGGATTGGGGCATCCGCAGGAATTTCGACTTCCTGATCAGCGAGAGCGCGGGCCTCTGCAACCGCTGCTCGCCGCATATCAAGGGCGTGCTCTCCGTATGCGTGATCGACTGCCTGTCGGGCGCGGACACGCCGGGGAAAATCGGACCCATGCTCCTCTACGCCGACATTGCGGCGATCACGAAGGGGGATATCGTGTCCCAGGCGGAGCGGGAGGTGTTTGCCCATCGCGTGCGGCGGGCGAGCAAAAAGGCGCGGGTGATCTTTCTGAACGGGCTGACCGGCCAGGGGGCCTTCGAGCTGGCGGACGCCGCGAAGGAGGCCCCGGAGGTGACGAGCCTCGCGCAGGCGCGCATGCGTTTCACGCTTCCCGTCGCGCTCTGCTCCTACTGCTTGGGCGAAACGCGCATCGGGCCGGACTATCAAACGGGCAGCACGACGGTGCGCAAGATGGAGATTCCGAGGTGAGGATATGAACAGCATCACGATACTCGGCGGGCACGGCAAAAACGGCGAAAGGGAGGATCTGCGCCTGACGCTCAGGCGCGGCGACGTCCTCTGCCTCGTCGGGGCGACGGGCGCGGGAAAGAGCCGGTTCCTCGAGGATATAGAGTGCCTTGCGCAGGGCGACACGCCCACGGGGCGCCGCGTGCTGATCGACGGGCGGGCGCCGGACAGGCGCCGGTACGCGGGCGGCGGCGGAAAGCTCGTCGCCCAGCTCTCGCAGAATATGAATTTCGTGATGGATTTGACCGTGGAGGAATTCGTCCGCCTCCACGCCGAGAGCAGGGAGATCCCGGTCCGGGAGGGGATTGCCGAGGAAATCCTCGCCTGCGCCAATCGGCTCGCCGGCGAGAAGCTCAGCCTCGATACGCCGCTCACGCGGCTTTCGGGCGGGCAGTCGCGATCCCTGATGATCGCGGATACCGCGCTTTTGTCGCCGTCGCCCGTCGTGCTGATCGACGAGATAGAGAACGCGGGCGTAGACCGCGGGCGCGCGCTGGAGCTTTTGGTGCGCGCGGACAAGATCGTGCTGATCTCCACGCACGATCCCTGTTTGGCCCTCCGGGGACGGCGCAGGATCTGCGTCAGCGGCGGCGCGGTGACGCGGGTATTGGAAACCTCCGCAAGGGAGCGGGAGGCGGCGGCGCTGCTCGCGCGGATGGACGCGCGGATGCTTTCTCTGCGGGAGATCCTGCGGCGGGGCGGGACTTTGGACTTTGACATGGAAGCGTTTTTTGACCGAAAGGCGGCGGATTGTGAAGAAGCATTCGTTTATCGAGATGATACCGGACAGCATGGGCAGGCAACCGGATTTTATCGGACGCATCTACTGCCCGCTGAAGGAAAGATTCGCGGCAAGCTATGCCGCGTTTGAGGACGCGTACAACAAGACGCACAGCCCCAAGCTGCGCGGCGTCGTTCCCATGGGAAGCTGCGGTACGGATATGCACCGCAACATCGGCGTGATCGCGGACGAAAGGAAGCTGCCGTCGGTCTTGGCGGAAAACGGCTACGGCGAGTTTTTCACGGACGGTTTCCTCGAGGACGACCGCAAGCGGGCGTGGTTTTCCGCGCCGCCGCCACCCGCGCGGACGAATCCGCTCTTTCGCGGGCTTTCGTTGGCCGATCCCAAGGGGCTGTTCACCGTCTACGGCGCGATGCCGTATGTCTTGGCGGTGAATCACAAGAAGCTCGCGGGGCGCAGGGCGCCGCGCAGGATCGCCGACCTTGCCGCGGCCGGCTACGAAAAGGCCGTCGGCGTGAATTACGCGCCGGACGATATAACGGAATTGCTGCTGATGGAAACGGACAAGGAGGGCGGTGAGGCGGGGATCCGGCAGCTCGCGCGCAACATCGGGCTCGCCGGCAACGCGCAGACGCTGATCGCTTCGGCCCTCGGCCGGGACGACGGCTGCTGCGTGTATCTCCTGTCGTGGTTTTTCGCGCAGGCCGCGCCCAAGCGGGACGAGATAGAGATCGTCTGGCCGGAGGACGGCGCGTTGCTGTGCCCGCTGTACGTCCTGGCGAAGCGGGATATGCGCGCGGCGGGCCGGGCGGCGCTGGGTTTCTTGTTCGGCAGGGAATGGGGTCAGGTCATGGCGGACGCTTGGTTTGCGCATGTGAACGCCGAGGTGCTTCACAGGGCCCCGCCGGGCGCGCGGTTCCGCTGGGTCGGCTGGGACTACCTGTATGAGATGGATTTCACGACGCGGATACGGGGGATAGAGCGGATCTTTTACGAGGAAGTTGTCGCTCAAGGGTAAAGCGGGCGGGGCGAAGCGACCGGGAAAAATTTCCAATAAAAAACGCTTGACAGGCACCGGTGGTTTTGTTAGAATAGTTGATTATTACGTAATTGCGGCAACACAATAGGCTTAAAACCCACAATGGGGTGGTGTTCGTGCGGGAGGTAAACTCGCGCAAAACGCCGCCCCATTGTTCGTTTTTGGGGACGAAAGGCTCTTGTTCGGGTCCCCGTAGTTCAATTTTGGCTCCGTCCAAAATTGAAGCGCCAAAGGCGCACTTCAATTGTTGAACGAACGGTTGCGAGGGCTAAGGGCTTCGCCCGCCGCCCCCGCAACCGTAGGCGTCGGTGAGGGACTGACGCCGTCGTTCAAAAAATCAATTGTCAAGGAGGTAGACGGTTATGCGACAGGTAGCGATTTACGGAAAAGGCGGTATCGGCAAGTCAACGACCACGCAGAATTTGACGGCCGGGCTCGGCGAGATGGGCAAGGCGATCATGATTGTGGGCTGCGATCCCAAGGCGGATTCCACCCGCTTGGTCTTGGGCGGTTTGGCGCAAAAAACGGTTTTGGACACCCTGCGCGAGGAGGGCGAGGACATAGAGCTCGAAACCGTCATGAAGGTCGGTTACGCGGGGATCAAGGGCGTGGAGTCGGGGGGCCCCGAGCCGGGCGTGGGCTGCGCGGGGCGCGGGATCATCACCTCAATCGGGCTTCTGGAGCGCTTGGGCGCTTATGAGGCGGATTTGGATTACGTGTTCTATGACGTTCTCGGCGACGTCGTGTGCGGCGGCTTCGCGATGCCCATCCGCGAGGGAAAGGCGCAGGAGATCTACATCGTGTGCTCCGGCGAGATGATGGCGCTGTACGCCGCGAACAACATCGCGAAGGGCATTTCCAAATACGCCAACACGGGCGGCGTCCGCTTGGGCGGCCTTATCTGCAATTCGCGCAAGGTGGACGGCGAGGCGGAGCTCGTGTCGGCGGTGGCGGAGGAAATCGGCACGCAGATGATCCACTTCGTTCCCCGCGACAACGCGGTGCAGAAGGCGGAGATCAACAAGAAAACCGTCATCGATTTCTCACCGGACGAGCCGCAGGCGGAGGAATACAGGACCCTGGCGCGCAAGATCGACGGCAATGACATGTTCGTGGTGCCGAAGCCCATGTCCATAGACCGCCTGGAGGAAATTCTGATGGAGCACGGCATCTTGGATTAGGCCGCGACGCCGAAAACGCGAGCCAAAACCACGCAAAGGAGGATACGATGGTACTTGTGAGAGCGATCATCCGCCCGGAAAAGGTCAGCATTGTCATGAGTGAGTTGGCGGCGGCGGGTTTCCCCGCGGTCACCAAGATGGACGTATACGGGCGCGGCAAGCAGAAGGGCATCACCGTCGGCGAGGTGCATTACGACGAAATCCCGAAGGAGATGCTGCTCGTGGTGTGCAACGACGAGGACAAGGACGATTTGATAAAGATCATCCTGCGCACGGCCCGGACGGGCGAAGGCGCTTACGGCGACGGACGCATTCTCGTGTCGCCCGTGGAATCCGCCTACACCATCAGCACGGGAACGCCCGGCCTGTGACGCGGATGCGCGATTGTTCGGAGCGGAAACGCAAACGGAAAACGGTGTAAAGGAGAGCGGTCCATGAAAGAGGTTATGTGCTTTATACGCGCCAACAAGGTGAACGTCACCAAAAGGGCGCTGGCCGAAAACGGCTTCCCCGCGTTCACCTGCCGCAAGTGCCTCGGCCGCGGCAAAAGGAGCATCGATCCCGACCTGCTGCGCGCGGTCTTGGCGGTGGGCGAGCTGCCGCTGAGCCCCGTCGGCGAGAATCTGACCGAGGCGACAAGGCTTATCGCGAAGCGTTTCTTCACCCTGGTCGTGGAGGACGGCGACGCGGACAAGGCGGTGGAAACCGTTATCGCGGCAAACCAAACCGGGAATCCCGGCGACGGGCGCGTCTTCGTGCTGCCCGTTTTGGAGGCGTATACTGTGAGGAATGGAGAGGCGTCCGCGGAAGCTTATTGAGAGGTTTCATGTAAAAAGATTTTGAGCGGCGGAGCGGCCGTCCGCCGGGAGGTGAACAAAATGACCGAGAGAGAAAAATTGCTGGAGCGCTATTCGGCAAAGGTCTACAAGAACCGCAAGGAACACATCTTGCAGCTTGAAGAGGGCGACGAAACGCCGGCCATCGCCGCCAATACCCGCGCCATCCCGGGCGTCATGACGGCGCGGGGCTGCTGCTACGCGGGCTGCAAGGGCGTTGTGCTCGGGCCTCTGAAGGATGTGTGCGTGATCACGCACGGGCCCATCGGCTGCGGATTTTACAGCTGGGGCACGCGGCGCAACAAGGCAAGGCCCGACGCGCAAGCCGAGAAAAACTTTCTGCCCTATTGCTTCTCCACCGACATGCAGGAATCGGACATCGTGTTCGGCGGGGAGAAGAAGCTGGAAAAGGCCATCGACGAAGCGATGGAGCTCTTCGACCCCAAGTGCGTCATGATATGCTCCACCTGCCCCATCGGGCTGATCGGCGACGACGTGCAGGCCGTGGCGCGGCGCGCGGAGGAAAAATACGGCATTCGGGCCATCGGCTTCTCCTGCGAGGGCTACAAGGGCGTTTCCCAATCCGGCGGGCACCACATCGCCAACAACGGCCTGATGCGCGATATCATAGGAACCGGGGACGCGGCGCCCGAGAGCGGCTTTGCCGTGAACATCCTCGGCGAGTACAACATCGGCGGCGACGGCTGGGAGGAGAAGCGGATATTGAAGCGCTGCGGCATCGAGGTGCTGAACATGTTCACGGGGGACGCGTCCTTTGAATCGCTGAAGAGCGCGCATTTGGCGCATTTGAACCTCGTGATGTGCCACCGCTCCATCAACTACATCGCCGAGATGATGCAGATCAAGTACGGCATCGACTGGCTCAAGGTCAACTTCATCGGCGTCGGCGCAACCTGCGAATCCCTGCGGGAGATTGCCGCGTATTTCAACGACCCGGATCTGACGGCGCGCGTGGAAGCGGTCATCGCCGACGAGCTGGCGGCGATATCCGAGGACATGGCCCAATGCAAGGCCAAGCTGGCCGGCAAGACGGCGGGCATCTTTTCCGGCGGCTCCCGCTCCCATCATTACCGGCTCCTGCTCGAGGATTTTGGGATGAAAACCCTGATCGCTGGATACGAGTTCGCCCACCGCGACGACTACGAGGGGCGCGACGTTCTCCCGCGGATCAAGGAGGACGCGGACAGTAAGAACATCGAGTGCATCACCGTGACGCGGGACGAAACACTCTATCGCGCGCGCTATTCCGAGGCCGAGCTCGCCGACCTGCGGGCGAAGGGGAAAGGCGTTCGGCTCAACGACTACGAAGGCATGCTGCCCGGGATGAACGCCGGCGATCTGGTGCTGGACGATTACAACCACTTTGAAACCGACGCGCTGCTCAGGAACGTGAAGCCGGACCTCTTCCTTTCGGGCATCAAGGACAGATACTCCATTCAAAAGGCGGGCGTGGCCTCGCGGCAGATCCATTCCTACGACTATTCCGGCCCCTACGCGGGATTTTGCGGTGCGGTGAACTTCGGGCGGGATATGGCAATGGCGCTGCACACGAACGCTTGGGATTTGATTACGCCTCCGTGGAAGCATGCGCCGATGCTGGTCGGCACGATAGGAGGTGGCTGATCATGCTCGATCTGACGCCGAAGGAAATCAAGGCGCGCAAAGCGCTTCGCGTGAATCCGTGCAAGACCTGCCAGCCCGTGGGGGCCATGTACGCGGCGTTGGGCGTCCAAAACTGCATGCCGCATTCGCACGGCTCGCAGGGCTGCTGTTCCTATCACAGAACGGTGCTGTCACGCCATTTCAAGGAGCCCGCGATTGCGTCCTCCTCCTCGTTCACCGAGGGCGCGAGCGTGTTCGGCGGGCGAAGCAACGTGAACACGGCGGCCAAGAACGTGTTCGACATATACAATCCGGACATCATCGCGGTGCACACGACCTGCCTTTCCGAAACCATAGGCGACGATCTGGGCTCGTACATCGCGGACATGGATATCCCCGAGGGCAAGATCGTGGTACACGCCGGCACCCCCAGTTATGTGGGCTCTCACATCAACGGCTTCTTCAACATGATGATGGGCTTCATGAATTACCTGACGCAAAAGACGGGGAAGGGCAACGGCAAGACGGCGATATTCCCGGGCTGGGTCAACCCCGGCGACATCCGGGAGCTGAAGCGCATCGCGGGCCTGATGGGCGTCGAAAGCACCTTCTTTCCCGATCAGAGCGGCATACTGGACGCGCCCATGACGGGACGCTACGCGCTGTATCCCGAGGGCGGCACGACCGTGGACGAGATACGGGGCCTGGGCGACAGCGAGGGCCTGATCGCGCTCGGAGAGATCATCGGCGCGGAGCCCGCCGCGCTCCTACGGAAGAAGTGGAAGGTTCCCTACACCCTGCTGCCGCTGCCCGTGGGCGTGGCCTGCACCGATCTGTATGTGCTCGCGCTCAGGCAGCGGGCGCGGAACGAGGTTCCCGCAGAGCTGGAAGCGGAGCGCGGGCGCCTGGTGGATCTGCTGCTCGACTCGAATCGCCACACCCATCAAAAGAAGCTCGCCGTCTTCGGCGATCCGGACACGGTCATCGGGATCGCCTCGCTGGCCTTGGAGATGGACATGCTGCCGAAATACGCGATCACGGGGACGCCCAAGGGGGATTTCACCCGCCGGATCGAAGCGCTGTTCGACAAATACGGCGTGACCGGCTGCGTGGCGAAGGCGGACGCCGATCTGTTCGAGCTTCATCAGTGGATCAAGAACGAGCCCGTGGATCTGCTGATCGGTTCGAGCTACGGAAAGCAGATTGCGCGCGCCGAGGACATCCCCTTCGTCCGGGCGGGCTTCCCCGTGCTCGACCGTTACGGCGGGCCGCTCATGCCGATTGTCGGCTACGCCGGCGCGATTCGCCTGACGGAGCAGATCGTCAACGCCCTGCTGGACAGGTTTGATCGCGATGTTTCCGACGAGGATTTTGAAATTGTGTTGTAAGGATTCGTGGCCGCTCGGGGACGGAAGGCGGCGGCGCGGCGGACGGGTCGCGCCGCGATCCGCGCGGCGTTTGAGCCCTCGCATAGGGACCGTAAACCGGGAGGTGTCACCGCCATGAATACAAACATCAGTGTGCTGGAAGAGAGAAAGACTTCCGTTTCCGAGAAACGCGAAAAGGCCTTGTGCTGCGAGCGGGAGAGCGTGGCGGGCGCGGTGAGCCAGCGCGCGTGCGTGTACTGCGGCGCGCGGGTGGTGCTGAATCCCATTACCGACGCCTATCACATCGTGCACGGTCCCATCGGCTGCGCGAGCTACACCTGGGACATTCGCGGCTCTCTCAGCTCCGGTTCCGCGCTTTATCGCAACAGCTTTTCCACGGACCTGCGGGAAACCGACATCGTGTTCGGCGGCGCGAAAAAGCTGTGCGCCGCCATCGATGAATTGATGGCGAAGGAAAGGCCCGCGCCCAAGCTCATATTCGTGTACGCCACCTGCATCGTGGGGGTGATCGGCGACGACGTGGAGGCCGTGTGCAGACAGGCGGAGGAGAAATATCGCATCCGGGTCATCCCGGTGAAGGCGCCCGGCTTTTCGGGCACGAAATCGCAGGGCTACAAGCTGGCCTGCGACGCGATCATGCGCCTGATCGCGGTCCACGCGGATCGGCCGAAGCGCGCGGGCGTGAATATCCTCGGCGATTACAACCTCGCGGGCGAAATGTGGATCATCAAAGGCTATTTGGAACACATCGGCATAGACGTCCTCGCCACAATCACGGGCGATTCCTCATACGAGAGCCTGACGCGGGCCCCGGCCGCCGCGCTGAACATCGTACAGTGCGCGGGCTCGTCCGCGTATCTGGCGGAGCGAATGCGCGAGGAAATGGGCATCCCGTACATCAAGGTCAGCTTCTTCGGGATCGAGGATACGAGCGATTCCCTGCTTCGCACGGCCGAAGCGCTGGGCGAGCCTAAGCTGTCCGCGAGGGCCCGGCGATTCGCGGAGGCGCGGACCGCGGAGCTGCTGCCGATTATCGAGAAGTACAGGCCGCGTCTGGCGGGCAAGCGGGCCGCGATATTCGTCGGCGGCGGCTTCAAGGCGATTTCGCTGATCCGGCAGTTTGACGCGCTCGGCATCAAGACGGTGGTCGTCGGCACGCAGACGGGCAAGAAGGACGAGTACGCGATCATCAACGCCTTGGTGGACGAGGACGCCGTCGTCCTCGACGACGCGAACCCCGCCGAGCTGGAGCGCTTCATGTCGGAAAAGCACGCGGATATCCTGGTGGGCGGCGTGAAGGAGCGCCCGCTCGCGTACAAGCTGGGCGTGGCCTTCTGCGACCACAACCACGAGAGGAAGCGCCCGCTGGCGGGCTTTGACGGGATTGAGAACTTCATCGAGGAGCTGCACCTGTCCGTCAACAGCCCCGTGTGGAAGTACGTGAAGGGAGCGGCCGTATGAACAACCTCGTGAACCTGAACGTAAACCCCTGCAAGATGTGCATGCCGATGGGCGCGGTGAGCGCGCTTTCCGGCATACGGGGCTGCATGACGATCCTGCACGGCTCGCAAGGCTGCGCCACCTATATACGGCGCCACATGGCGACGCACTACAACGAGCCGATAGACATCGCGTCGTCCTCCCTCACCGAGGAGGGCACGGTCTTCGGCGGCGAGGCGAATTTGCTGAAGGGGCTCGACAATCTGATCAAGCTGTACAGCCCGGAGCTGATCGGCGTCTGCACCACCTGCCTCGCGGAAACCATCGGCGAGGATGTGAAGGCGATTGTAAAAAAATTCTATGACCGGCATCCCGATACGGACGCGCGGATCGTGAGCGTCGCCTCTCCCGGTTACGGCGGGACGCAGAACGAGGGCTGGTTTGCCGCGCTCAGGGCCCTGCTGGAGCAGACGGCGCCGGACAAGACGCCGAGCGAGCGGATCAACATCGTCACGCCGCAGATCAGCCCCGCCGACACGCGCTGGCTGAAGGGCTTCTTGGCGGAGGCGGGCGTGGCGTGCGTCCTCCTGCCCGATATCTCCGACAGCCTGGACGGCGCGGTCGAAAAGCATTACAAGCGGCTGAAAACGGACGGCACGTCCGTTTCGGATATCGCGCGGGCGGCCGGCGCGCGGCTGACGATTGAATTCTCGGAATACGCGAACGCGGCGAATTCTCCCGCCGAATACCTGTACCAAACGCACGGCGTGCCCTTCGTGAAGCTGCCGCTGCCCGTCGGCCTGCGCGGCATGGACGCGTTCCTCCGCGCGCTTGCGGACGTCGGCGCGACCGTGAAGGAGGCTGTGGCGCGGGCGCGCGGCCGGTATCTGGACGCGATGGTGGATTCCCAGAAATACTGCGCGCGCGTGCGGGCGGCGATATTCGGCGAACCGGATTTCGTGACGGCGCTTGTGCGGCTGTGCTGCGAGAACGGCATGCTGCCCGCGGTGATCGCCACCGCGTCCGTTTCCGAGGACTTGAAGCGGTCGCTCGCGCGCGCGACGCGGGAATGCCGGGATTTTCGACTCGCCGAGGAGATCTCCGTTGTGGACGACAGCGATTTTGCGGAGATCGAGCGGCTTTGCCGGGAGAGGAAGGCCAATTTGCTCATAGGCTCGTCGGACGCGCGGCGCATCAGCCACAAGCTGCGCATACCCCTCATTCGCTGCGCCTTTCCGATACACGACCACGTGGGGGGCCAGCGCGTGCGGATTCTGGGCTTCGAGGGCTCGCTGAACCTTCTCGACCAAGCGGCGAACGCGATGCTGGAGCGGACCGAAACGCGCTTCCGGGGCGCGCTGTACCGGCGCTTTTTCAAGGGGGACGCGCGGCAAACGGCTTCGCCGGGCCGGAGGGTCCCGCGCGTCGCGGACAAAACGGCCATGCACCCCTGCTTCAACGAGGCGGCCCACGAAAACGCCCGCGCCCATCTGCCGGTCGCGGCCGCGTGCAATGTGCGTTGCAACTATTGCGTGCGCGGCTTTGACTGCGCAAACGAGAACAGGCCGGGCGTGGCTTCCGCGATACTGACGCCGCGGGAAGCGCTCGCGCGCTATATCAGGCTGAAGGAGCTCCTGCCGAGGCTCAGCGTCGTGGGCATCGCGGGGCCGGGCGACGCGCTGGCGAGCTTCCCCGAAACGCGCGAAACCCTGCGGCTGATCCGGGCGCACGACCCGGACGCGATCTTCTGCGTCGCCACGAACGGGCTGATGCTGCCGCAGTACGCGGGCGAATTGAAGAGGCTGGGGGTCAGTCACGCGGTCGTCACGGTGAACGCGGTCGCGCCGCATATCGGCGCGCGGATCTACGGCCGGGTCCGCTATATGGGCAAGACCTATACGGGCGTCGAGGGCGCGTCCGTCCTGCTGGCCAATCAGCTCGCGGGCATCAAGATGCTCGTGGACGACGGCATTGCCGTCAAGGTGAACTGCGTCGCGCTGAAGGGGATCAACGACGGGCACATCCACGCGATAACGCGGGAGGCGGCGCGCTTGGGCGCGTTCATGACGAACATCATGCCGCACATCCCGCTAAAGGGTTCGGTGTTCGAAGCCTTGGACGGCCTGACGCATGAAGAGCTTGCGGCCTTGCGCGCGCGCTGCGGCGAGAACATCAAGCAGATGACCCATTGCCGCCAATGCCGCGCCGACGCGGCGGGCACGCTCGGCGCGGACATGGACCTCGCGCGCGTGGACGGCGCGCCGCCCGCGAAGGCGCCCCACGCGCGCAAAGGCGAAGGCGCGGCGCGCGGGAGGGGCGCGCCTTCGGACGCGCGCCCGGGTCGCGCGTGGGGCGTTCCCTCCGCGCCCTCCGCGCGCGGGATAGCGGTGTTCGCGGACAAGAGCGCCGCGTTGTGCGGCTTCTTCGACGCGGACCGATTTTTGATATTCGAAAAGAGGGCGGACGCCTGGACGCGCGCGAGAGAGATCGCGTTCGAGCGGATCGTTCCGTCCGCGTCCGCGCAGACGCGCAAGCGGACGGAGGCGCTTCTGCCTCTGCTCGGCGCTTGCAAGATACTGGCGGGCGGCGCGCTGCTCGGCATCCCCTATACCGTCTTCGACCGGGCGGGCTTTCATATTTTCGAGATAGGCGGCGTGCGCGACGAGATCTTTGACGGTATCCTCGCGGACATACGGCGGGCGGATTCGGCGCGCGGCGACGGGGAAAGGCCCGTCGCGGAGGCCGTCCCCGCCGAAACCGACGTGCCGGGCGTGTACGCGCTCGATCTGATCGCGCTCCTGCGCGAACGCCCGGAGCTGTCGTCGAAAAAGGCCCTGGCCGGCTTTCTGGAGAATACGCCGTTTTCGGAATTGCGGCTGACCTGCAAGCATGTGCCGCCGTGGATCGAAAACAGCGGGAAATACGATATCCAAACGCTTCACGCCGCAGAGGGCGTGAAGCGTCTTGTCATCGCGCGGAGGTGCTGAAATGCGAAGCTTTCATCTGTCATCGGACGCGGCCGCGATGGGCTTGCCCTGCGGCACGCTTGTGGGTGTGAAGAGCTGTTCCCGTTACGCGAGCGGCGAGCCGGAGGGCCTTCGGCTGTCGAAGCGGAACAAGCTCCGCACCCGCGTGGGGGAGCTGGTCCCGGCGTATACCGAAACCCATCGCCGCAAGCCGAAGCCCTCCGTGGAGTTCTACAGGAGCGCGCGGATCAAGGCGGTCGCCTTGGAGGAACGGCAGGAGATACGCACGCCGCTCGGCGCGTTCCCCGCCGAGCGCGTGACTTTTTTCGAAACGGGCGAGCTCAGGCGCTTCTTTCCCTTGGACGGAAAGATCAGCGGCTTTTGGAGCGAGGAGGAGGAACGCGCGCTGGCGGTCCCCCTGCATTTTGATCTGCCGGTCGCGCGCTTCGACGCGATCATCGGCGGCGCCTGTTTTTACAGGAGCGGGCGGGTCCGCAGCATCACGCTGTTTCCCGGCGAGCGGATCGCCGTATGCACGGCGCAGGGCGAGATCGCCGTTCGCAACGGCTTTTCGCTGCACGAATCGGGCGCGCTCGCGTCCTTGGAGCCCGCAGAGCCGACGGAAATCAAAACGCCGATAGGCCGGATCGTCGCGTTCGACCCGGACGCCGTCGGGATAAACGCGGACAGCAATTCGCTCGCGTTTGACGTCCGCGGCCGCGTCACCGCGCTGCGCACGGTGCAAAACCGCGTCGCGGTGCGGACGCCGGACGGGCGCAGGCGCGTTTTTTCGCCGCAGGAGGTCATAAATCCGTTGGACGGCGAAACGATGATCCCGTCGGGGCTCGACATAGCCTTTGATTATGCCGCGAACGCGGTG
>JAITLA010000110.1 GCA_031278145.1 Eubacteriales Family XIII. Incertae Sedis bacterium | reverse complement strand
ACCAAGCCCATCAGATTGTAGGCGCTGCCCTCCCGATTGATTTCCTCCACCTTGTCCAGGATCAGTTTTTTCCGGTATCGCGAGCATTCCAAGCTGTAGATCAGTATGGACGCGCCCGGTTTCTTGTTGAAGAACGTGATCATTTCGTGATTCAGGCCCGGCGGATAAACCCGCTCGCCGCCGTTGTAGCTGATAATGGTCCGAAGTTCCCTGTCAAAGGAAAGGGACGCGTGGTTGTACTGCCGCTGCGTGAACACGGAGATGATCTCGCTCGCCACGCTCCCCGTATTGGATATGACGACATAGATATGCGGGTCCGCGAGGCTCTTGGCGGCCTCGGCGAAGTACGCGGCCGTCAGGCTGCCGTTGTTGATATAGCGAAAGGAATCGTGGCGGGGCAGATCGCCGAGGAGGGTTTTCAGATTTTCCGACGACATGCTCTTCCCCGCTTGGCGCAGACGTTCCAAGGTCCTCTTCACCGTGTCGATGCCGGCGTCCAGCTCCGAAAAGCTGATGATCGCCGCCTCCTGAATGGACGGGAGATAAAAGACGGAATATTTGCCGGCGCTGATATAGCGGCTGATGGCCAAGGGCAGGAAGAGGATGGCCGTTCCGAGCAGCTTGCGCGCAAGTTGCCCGATCCAAATCGGATCGTCCGCGGGGAACACCACGATGGCGCCCGTCGTGATCTGCACGATCATGATCATAAAATAAACGACGATCATGCACGCCTTTATCGCCACGCTCGCGGAGGACACCAAGGTCCGCGCGGAAACGACGATGAAAACCGTGACGTAAACCAGCATAAACAGTATGATATCCCCAAAGAACAAAAGGCCCGACACCGTGACGACCGCCAAAATATTGGACCAAGCAAAATACTTATTCACATTCATTACATAAGCTCCGCACGGCACAATCGCGCCGTGAATATCAGGATCTGAACAATTCATTGGCGACGCGGACCGCGTCCATCGCGTTCTTGCAATAACAATCCGCGCCGATCTTTTCCGCGTATTCGGCGCTCAGCACGGCGCCGCCCACCGCCGTTATGCAATCGACGCCCTCCGCTTTGAGCAGGGCGATCGTCTTTTCCATGTTGACCACCGTGGTGGTCATGAGGGCGGAGAGTCCCACCATGCGGATGCCCTGCTCCTTGGCCGTCCGCACGATCGTTTCCGGCGGCACGTCCTTGCCGAGATCGATGATCTCATAGCCGTAGTTCTCCATGACGATCTTGACGATGTTCTTGCCGATATCGTGAATATCGTCCTTTACGGTCGCGAGAATGACGCGTCCGTAGACGAGCGCGCCGCCTTGGGCGCTCATGCGCCGGCGCAGCACGTCAAAAGCGTTCTTGGCGGTTTCGGCCGATTTGATCATCTGCGGCAGGAAGATTTCGCCGCTCTCGTAATCCGCGCCGACGCGTTCCAGCGCGGGCAGGATGATCTCCTCTATGACGCGCAGGGGCGGCTCGGATTCGAGCAGCTTCTCCGCCGCCGCCGCCGCCCTGTTTTCAAAGCCCAATCTTATGACGGCCGCGAGATCGCCGGGTTCCGTCGCGGGCGCGGTTTTGCCGGGGGCCGGGGGCGCGGGTCCCGAGGGCTGAGGGTCCGCCTGCCGCTCCGCGATATCGCCGATATAGGCGGCGGCGTCCCGATCCTTGCCGAGCAGGACCTCGCCGCTCCTGACCGTATCCATATAGTCCCGGCTCATCGGGTCCAGAATCGGCGTGTCGAGGCCCGCGAGCATGGCCATCGCGAGAAAGGTCCTGTTGATCAGGCGGCGCTCGGGCAGACCGAAAGATATGTTGCTGACGCCGAGCGTACTCCGCAGCCCATAACGCTCGTTCACCGCGCGGAGGGCTTTGAGCGTTTCCGCGCAGGCGTCCTGCTGGGCCGAAACCGTCAGCGCGAGGCAGTCCACGATCAGGCGTTCCTTGCAAATCCCGTACTTCGCGGCCTCCGCGATGATCCTGTCCAGTATCGCGAGCCGCGCCGCCGCGCTTTCGGGTATGCCGTTTTCGTCCAGCAGCAGGGCGACGACCGTCGTGCCGTATTTCTTTACAATGGGAAATATCTCGTCCATGCGGCGCCGTTCGCCGTTCACGGAATTGATCACGGGCTTGCCCCTGCAGGCGCGCACGGCCTGCTCGATAATGCGGGCGTCGGTGCAGTCTATCATCAAGGGCGCGTCCATGCCGCCGTCCAGCCTGCGAACGCAGGCCCGCATCGATTCCGCCTCATCCGTTTCCGGCAGACCGACGTTGATTGCGAGAATCTCGGCGCCCGCGCGAAGCTGGGCCCGCGCCTCGTCCTCTATATAATCATAGTTCTTGTCTTTCAGCGCCTGTTGCATACGGGCCTTGCCCGTGGGATTCAGGCGTTCGCCCACAACGCGCACCCGGCCGTCGAGCGGGACCGTTTGCGTGGCGGAACAAACCGAGGGGACAAAGCGCGCGTTTCGCGGCGGAACGGCTTTCCCCGCGCGCGCCCGGCCGTCGAGCAAGGCCCGCAGGGCCTCGATGTATTCCGGCGTCGTTCCGCAGCAGCCGCCGATCACGGCGACGCCCGCGTCGAGCATTTCATCCATGACCGCCGCGAATTCCCGCACGCCCACGTCGTACACCGCAACGCCGTTTTCCTCGCGCGGCAGACCCGCGTTGGGCTTCACGATAACCGGCAGGCGCGAATGGGCGAGCAGTTCCGTGACGATGGGCAACATCTGACGCGGCCCCAGCGAGCAGTTGACGCCGATCAAGTCTATGCCCATATCCTGCAATATGTGTACGGCTGTGGCCGGGTCCGTTCCCGTCAGCATACGGCCGCCCGGCTCAAAGGTGAGCGAGCAGCACACGGGGAGATCGCAGGCCTCCTTGACCGCGCGTATCGCCGTTTTCATCTCGAATATATCGGTAAAGGTTTCGAGAACGGCGAAATCCGCGCCCGCCTCCGCGCCCGCCTCCGCCTGTTCGCGAAAGAGCGCGTAGGCTTCCGCCGCCGTCATATCGCCCATCGGCGCCATGAGCCTGCCGAGCGGCCCGATGTCCAGAGCGACAAAGCGTTCTCCGCCGGCGGCGCGCGCCGCTTCGCGCGCGAGCTTCACGGCCGCGTCTATGACGCGCGCGACGGAATGCGCGCGCAATTCCTCCTTGCACGCGTTGGCGCCGAACGTATTCGTCGAAACATAGTCGCTGCCCGCGGCAAAATAGGCCGCGTGAATATCCCGGATGCGCGCGGGATGCGTCAGATTCAGCATTTCGG
>JAITLA010000008.1 GCA_031278145.1 Eubacteriales Family XIII. Incertae Sedis bacterium | reverse complement strand
CGAAAACGCGGACGCAGCGCCCGAAGCCCGGACCGAAGGCGAGGCCACGCCAAGCCCGTCGGACACCCCGCCCGGATCCGCCTCCGGCGTCGATCTAAAATCCATCGAAGAACTGTTTTCCGTCGAAGGCCTTGCGCCGGCCCCGGCGGCCGTTCGCGCGGACGAGGCGGAATCGCAGGCGGACGCTCAGGCCGAAAGCGCGGACGCAGCGCCCGAAGCCCGGACCGAACGCGAGGCCGCGCCACGCCCGGCGGACGCAGCACCCGAAGCCCAGACCGAAGGCGAGGCCGCGCCAAGCCCGTCGGACGACCCGACCGAAGCGAGCGGCGCGGACGAAGAAGGCGCCGAGGCGGAAGCGCAGGCGGACGCACAGGCCGAAACGGGCGCTTCCGACGCGCCGGCCGAAAACGCGGACGCAGCGCCCGAAGCCCGGACCGAAGGCGAGGCCACGCCAAGCCCGGCGGACACCCCGCCCGATGCGGAACAACGGCGATTGCACACCAAGGCCCTGCGCTTCGCGAACGGCAGAACCGGGCTGATCGGCCTGCTGCGGCAGCTGCGCGATGTCGCTTTGCTTGCCGCCGTGTCCGTGGGCAAGATTCTTGTCCGCTCCAAAGGCTCCGCTCCCAAGCGCAGAGCCAAGAAGCTCGATTTCTCCGAAAACCTGGAGCGCGCCATCTCCGGCGACGGCCGGAGCGATGCCGCCGCGGAATCCGCGGCGCCCGCCGCGCCCGCGCAACCGGATGAAACGCCCGCAGCCGCGCAAGCATCGGACGTGAAGAAAAGAACGACGCCGTCCGCCAAAAATGCGACGATCAAAAAGGGTTCCGCGAAAGACAAAGACAAGGCGGAGCCGGAAGCTCCGCCCTTGGATAAGGCCGCCGCAAAGAAAGCCAAAGAAAAAGAAAAGGCCGCCGCGAAAAAAATCAAAGACAACGAAAAAAAAGCGGCGAAGAAGGCGAAGGACGACGCGAAAAAGGCGTTAAAAAAGGCCAAGGAAGAGGCGAAAAAGGCCGAAAAGGAAGCCAAGGAAGCGGCCTTTGCCGCGAAGTACCCCAAGAAGGCCGCAAAACGGGCGGAACAGGCCGCGAAGAAAGAGGCGAAAAAAGCCGCGAGCCTCGCGAAGAAGGCCGCAAAACCGGACAAGGGGGCAAACAAGGCCGCAAAGGCGGCCATCAAAGCCGCGAAGAAGGCAAAAAAAGAAGAAAACAAGAAACCCAAGCTCACAAAGGAAGAAAAATTCGAGCTGAAGCTCGCAAAGCAGGCGGCAAGGCACGAAAAGCGGCTTGCGCGCTTCGAGCGAAAAGCGACGAAAATCGAGCAGCGGCTGGAGAAGAAGCACCAAAAAAGGGAAGCCGTCCGCGAGAGGAAGAACGAAGAAAGGTTCGCAAAAAAAGAGCAGGCGCGCATTCGGAAGGAGCGCAAGCGCGAGATCAAGGCGCAAAAAAAATATTGGCTCAAGAAAGGCGTGGGCCGCGTCAAGCGGAATATATCCGTTATTTCGCTCGTGGTCCTGATCCTCGCCGCCTTCATAACCGGCACGACGTTTCTGTACAAGAGCGACAGCGTGAGCATACCGATATTGAACAAGGCCGTGCAGGTCTTGGCCGATTCCCCCATCATGTTCGCGGTGAAATTCCTCGACAAACCGGTGCACACCGCAATCCGGTATGCGGCCATTCCCATTTCCTATGTCATACATTTGATACAGGGAGAACCCAAGATAGAGGATATGTACTTCTTCGAGGCCGACAAGCTGGAGCGCTACGAGGCCTTCCGGGAAGCGAACCCGGGCCTGTCGGCCGACGAGGTGGTCTGGCGCGTAAACGCCGGCGTGGACCTGAAGTTCTATCAGGACCCCGTCATGATTTCCGATTTTGACAAGCAGCCCATCCTGATCAACAAGTTCCACAATGTTCCTACGGATTATGAGCCGGAGGACATGGTGCAACTGCCCGACAACGTGCTGATGCGTGCGGACAAGAGCGCCGCCGAAGCCTTCTCGCGCCTGCGGGAAGCCGCCGCGCGGGAAAACCTGAACATTACCGTCGCTTCGGCTTATCGCTCCTACGAATACCAAAACCTGATCTACAACCCGAACGTGAGCGACACGCGGGAAAAGCCGGAGAACCCGCTTGCCCGTCCGGGCTTCAGCGAAAACCAATCCGGCCTCGCGTTCGACCTCTCCGTGGACGGCGGGCGCATGTACGACTTCACGGGTACGCCCGAGGCCGCTTGGATAGCGGAAAACGCGGAAAACTTCGGATTCATACTGCGCTATCCGGCGAGGTGGGAGGATGTGACCGGCGTTTCCTATCAACCGTGGCATATCCGCTACGTGGGCGATGCGGTTGTGCGGACCATGCGGGAGCAGAATATAGAAACACTGGAAGAATACTGCGTGAAGTTTGTCGATCACAAGCCGGGGGACAAACCGGAAAAGAAGGAATCCGACGGCGGCGGCGCCATGACGGAGGATACAAACGGTCCGATTTGATGGACGATGGGAGGTTTATCGCGGGATGGAAAAGCTTGGACTGAATCGATTGCGCGGCATGTTTCAAGAATTTTATGAAGGAAAGGAGCATTACGCGAGAAAAAGCTTTTCATTGATCCCCGCCGGGGACAAGAGTTTGCTCTTGATCAACTCGGGCATGGCGCCCCTAAAGCCGTACTTTGCGGGGATCGAGCGCCCGCCGTCAAAGCGGATGACCACATGCCAAAAGTGCATCCGGACCGGCGACATAGACAACGTCGGACACACCGCGCGGCACGGCACCTTCTTTGAGATGCTCGGCAGCTTTTCCTTCGGGGACTATTTCAAGCGCGAATCCCTGCGATGGGGCTGGGAGTTTATCACCGAAATCCTCAAGATGCCGGCGGATCGGCTTTGGGCCAGCGTCTATGAGGAGGATGACGAAGCCGTTGATATATGGACAAACGATATCGGGCTCGATCCCGCGCGCGTCATAAAACTGGGCAAGGAAGACAACTTTTGGGAGATAGGGCAGGGGCCTTGCGGCCCCTGTTCCGAGATATACTTCGACAGGGGCGGCGCCCACGGTTGCGGCCGGCCGGATTGCGGGCCCGGCTGCGACTGTGATCGTTACGTGGAGTTTTGGAACCACGTTTTCACGCAGTTCAACCGCGACGCGCAGGGTGCGTACACGCCGCTCACGCACAGGAACATCGACACGGGCATGGGACTTGAGCGCTTGGCCTGCATCATGCAGGATACGGACTCGATTTTCAACGTCGATACGATCCGCTATGTACTGCAAGGCGTATGCGAGGCCGGCGGCGTAAGCTACAAAGGCGGCGCGGACGAAACGGACATCTCCGTGCGGATTGTCACGGATCACATCCGTTCGGTCGTCTTCATGACGGGCGACGGCATCCTCCCCGGCAACGAGGGCAGGGGATACGTGCTCCGGCGGCTTTTGCGGCGCGCGGCGCGGCATGGGAGGCTGCTGGGCGCGGGCGGCGACGGCTTTCTCTCAAATCTGGCGGATCGCGTGATTGAAACGGCGGGGGACGCCTACCCGGAGCTCGCGGAAAAGCACGCGTACATCAAGCGGATCCTCCGCGCGGAGGAAGAGAAATTCAGCGCCACAATCGATCAGGGCAGCGAGATACTGGATGGCCACATCGCCGCGCTCGCGGCCGCGTCGGAAAGGATCCTCTCCGGCGACAAGGCGTTCAAGCTCTACGACACCTACGGTTTTCCCCTCGAGCTCACGCAGGAAATACTCGCGGAACACGGATACACGCTCGACGAAGCCGCTTTCGCGGCCGCCATGAAGCGGCAGAAGGAGGCCGCGCGCGCCGCGCGCAAGCACAGCGGCGAGGGCGAGGGTTGGTCGGAGGAAGGCCTCGCGGGCGGGCGAGCGGAACCGACGGTTTTCACCGGCTATGATCGCCTGACGGACCGCGGGCAGGCGCGGCTTCTGCTCGTCGACAAGCGCGAAACGGAGCTTGTGCGGGCGGGGGATGCGGCCGTCGTGATCTTGGACAGGACACCCTTCTATGCCGAAGGCGGCGGACAGGCGGGCGACAGGGGTTTCCTGCGGGGAGAGGGCTTCCTCGCGGAGGTGTGCGACGTGACCGGATCGCAGGATGTGTTTTTGCATCACATCCGCGTAAAGGAAGGCGTGCTGCGCAAGGGCGACGCGATCACGGCCGAAGTGGACGCCGCGCGCCGCAACGGCACCGCGCGAAACCATACGGCCACGCATCTGCTGCAGGGGGCGCTGCGCCGGATTGTCGGAGAACACGTAGAACAGGCGGGATCGGCCGTCGGACCGGATGGCCTGCGCTTCGACTTCACGCATTTTGAGGCGCCGGGCCGAGAGAGCCTCGAAGCGGTGGAGGCGCTGGTGAACGAAAAGATATTGGCCTTCCTCCCCGTGAAAACCGAGGAAAAAAGCGTGGACGAGGCTTTGGCGTCCGGCGCGACGGCGCTCTTCGGCGAGAAGTACGGCAATCGCGTGCGCGTCGTCGCGGTCGGGGATTTCAGCACGGAACTCTGCGGCGGTACGCACGTCGCCGATTCCGGGCAGATCGGCGCGTTCAAGATCGTTTCCGAGGGCGGCGTCGCGGCCGGCGTTCGCAGGATAGAGGCGATAACGGGCGCGGGGCTTCTGGCCCCCCTGCGCCGGGCCGAGGAAACGCTCGACAAGCTGGCGGAAAGCCTGAAAACAAGGCCCGAGAACCTTGCGGCCCGCTTGGCGTCCGTGCTCGAGGAGAACAAAAACAGCAAAAGAGAGCTCGAGGCCCTGAGAAATGCGGCCATCGACGCGTCCATGGAGGATATGCTCGCCGCCGCGAAGGATATCGGCGGCGTCCGCCTCGTGCGGCAGAGCTTCAAGGATCGGAAGGCGGAGGATCTCAGGATTCTCTCGGATCGCATGAGGGAAGCCGCGGGGTCGCTCGTGATCGTGCTCGCGTCGGAGCACGACGGCAAGGCGATCTTCATCGTTTCCGTTTCCGACGATCTGCTGGACAAGGGCTATCACGCCGGCAAGCTGATCAAGCGGATCGCGGCGGCGGCGGGCGGTGGCGGCGGCGGCAAGGCCGATATGGCGCAGGCCGGCGCCAATGAACCCTCGCGGATCCCGGAGGCGCTCGCGCTTGCGGAGGATCTGCTCCTTTCCGAGGGCGGCGGCTAAGCAAGTTGCCGGCCCAAGCAATATTACAACAATGTTAAAAAATCGCCAACGCCTTTTCACGCCTGTATTCCTTTGCTATAATGAAAATATGATTGGACGGCGCATTCCTTAATTGAACGGAACCGACATGAAAGCAGGTGATGCAAATGGAGCGAAACACAATTCTGTTCAACAATCCGGAAAAGGCCGGTGAACATAAAACGACGGAGGATATCCTACGAATCGTATACAACGCCCTCGAGGAAAAAGGCTACAACGCAATCGATCAGATGGTGGGCTACATCCTCTCGGGCGATCCTTCTTATATTACGGGTCATAACAACGCGCGCAATCTGATCCGGCATATCGCAAGGGATGATTTGCTGGAAGAGCTTTTGCGCAACTTTTTAAAAAAATGATTCGAAAGCGGGCCGTTCGGCCCGTTTTGTTTTTCTCGTTAAATTTTGCGGCCGGAGTTTTGCATGAAGATCATGGGCATCGATGTGGGGGACAAGACCATAGGCATCGCGGTGAGCGATCCGCTTGAAATCACGGCGCAGGGCATCACGACCTTGGAGCGGGTGGGGATCCGCAAGGATGCCGGCGCGGTGATCGTGTTGGCGGAGGCGCACGGCTGCGAGCGGATCGTCGTCGGACTGCCGCTGAAATTGGACGGTACGTACAGCATACAGACGGATAAGGTGGCGGCGTTCAAAACCATGCTCGAAAACAAGCTGCGCGGCACGGGCAAGAAGATCGAGCTGATCTTTCACGATGAACGCTTCACGACCGTGATCGCGAAGCGCGTGCTCATCGAGGCCGATTTGAGCCGTAAGAAACAAAAGTCCGTGATCGACAAGCAGGCGGCCGTCGTCATATTGCAGAGTTATCTGGACGGGGCGAGCGCCAAGAGGGGGGCTTTGGAGTAGCGGGCTTCGGTGCGGCTGTATCTATTCCAATGGACCGGGATCCGTGCGTATCTATTTCGAGGGCTTTGAGTTTATCCTCATCTATTCCGAAAATCTAAATTTTCGGAATAGATGAGGTATTTTTTTGAGCTATGGTAAGGATGTGTTTGTTTTATTTGCGATATTTCGGGCAGCTATTCCGAAAATTTAGGATCCGGTGCGACCCGGGATCCTCTGCCTTGGATGATTAAAGATGATTAAACTCGTGTTTGTTTTGCTTGCGATACTTCGGGCAGCTATTCCGAAAATTTAGGATCCGGTGCGACCCGGGATCCTCTGCCTCGGATGATTAAAGATGATTAAACTCGTGTTTGTTTTATTTGCGATATTTCGGGCAGCTATTCCGAAAATTTGGGATCCGGTGCGACCCGGGATCCTCTGCCTCGTACACACGGGGACGGTTCTTTTGTGTATTGGGCAGGTTTGGCACTGTGGCTCGTGCCGGTAAATCGCGCAATTCCAACATTGTATGTGTTACACAAATGAACCGTCCCCATGTGTTCT
>JAITLA010000003.1 GCA_031278145.1 Eubacteriales Family XIII. Incertae Sedis bacterium | reverse complement strand
CGCCCCGGGTGCAGCCTGTCCTTCTTGACGATCTCGGAGGGCGCTATGGGCAGGACGCCCGCCTCGCTCGACAGGATCAGGAGATCGTCCTTGGTCAGGCAGTACCGCGCCGGGCGCAGTCCGTTGCGGTCGAGCGTGGCGCCCGCGACGCGGCCGTCCGTGAAGGCGATGGCGGCGGGGCCGTCCCAAGGCTCGAGCAGGCAGTCCGCGTATTCGTAGAAGGCGCTGCGCTCCGAATCCGTGTCGTCGCGATTCCGCCAAGGCTCGGGGATCGTCATCATCATGGCCTCGGGCAGGCTGCGCCCCGCGTGCACGAGCAGGGCCAGAAAATCGTCCAGCATGGCCGAATCGCTGCCGTCCTCGTTGATGACGGGCAGAACCTTTTGCAGGTTCTCGCCAAAGGCCTTGGATTTCAGCATGGCCTCGCGGGCCTTGACCCAGTTCACGTTGCCGCGAATCGTGTTGATCTCTCCGTTGTGGATCAGCAGGTGCATGGGATGCGCGCGCTCCCAGCTCGGAAAGGTGTTGGTGGAGAAGCGGGAGTGCACGAGGGCTATCGCCGAAGCCAAGCCTGTGTCGCGCAGATCGGGATAGAAGGCGGACATTTGGCTCGGCAGTAGCATGCCCTTGTACACGATGGTCCTGCACGAGATGCTGGACAGGTAGAAATACAGATCCGGCGCCGTTTGCGCCCGGCGGATTTCCGCCTGCGCGCGCTTTGAAACGATGTAGAGCGCGCGCTCGAAATCCCCTTCCGACGCGCCGTCCGGCCTCGCGATGAACACCTGCCGTATGCCGGGGCGCACCTCGCCGGCGGTTTTGCCGACGCAATCCGCGTAGACGGGCACGGTGCGCGTCCCGAGCACGCGCAGGCCCTCCCGCTCGGCTATGCCGCAGAAGGCCGCCACGGTCCCCGCGCAGCGTTCCCGGTCGGGCGAGGCGAACATCATGGCGACGCCGTATTCGCCCTCGCCCGGGAGCGTGACGCCCTCGTCCGCCATGACGCGTTTCATGAATTCGTGCGGGATCTGCAATAAGATTCCCGCGCCGTCGCCGGTTTCGGGCTCGCTGCCGACGCCGCCTCTGTGCGTCAGATTCTTGAGGACCTCTATCGCGTCCTCCACCAATTTGTGCGACTTCTTGCCCCGGACGTTTACGAGCATGCCTATGCCGCAGGCCTCGTGCTCAAAGCGCGGATCGTACAAGCCCTGCTTTTGCGGCAATCCCGGAGGGTATGCGCCGCTCTGTCGGGGCGGGCGCTCCCGCCCCTGTTGCGGGTGTTCCATGACAGGCCTCCTTTGTGACTGTGGATATCGTGGGGATATTTCAAAAAATGGTACAATAAATCCGGGGGCTTGTCAAGGGGTTTTTCGCTAAATAATTAGAAAATTTCGATAATTGTGTTACTGTTCAAAGGTTCAATCAAAACCATTCAATTTTGGCTCCGTCCAAAATTGAAGCGCCAAAGGCGCACTTCAATTGTTGAACACACGGGGACGGTTCTTTTGTGTATTGGGCAGGTTTGGCACTGTGGCCCGTGCCGGTAACTCGCGCAATTCCAACATTGTATGTGTTACACAAAAGAACCGTCCCCATGTGTTCAAATGAACCGTCCCCATGTGTTCTGCACGCATCGGGACCGGCGGCGCGGCGAAGCGCCGTTCCATCGGAATCTACCTATACTATAATGAATTGCCGCGACATATGCAAGCGAAACGCAAAAAAATCATCCGCTGTATGTTACTGTTCAAAAGTCCAATCAAAACTATTCAAACCCCACGATAATTTCGTCCGGATCGGGTTCTGCCAGCCTATTTGGCTCCCGCAGCGTACTCGAAGCTACGTGAGGAAGGCAATATAGGCCGGCAGGTTCCGAGATGGGCGAAATTTGCGCGGGGTTTGAATAGTAACCCGCTTGTCAAATATGCAAAAATGCGGTACAATTCCTGTATAAGGGCGCGCTTCGGATTGGCGATGCCGGCGAGGGGGGATTGTTTTGACGTTTCGCAACAAAAAAGCTTTTTTCGGTTTGATCGCGGGCGTGGGTGCGGGCTTTGCCGTTTCATTCCTGCCCGTGGCGGATCCGGGCCGCGACGCGCTGATCGCGCTCGGCATACTGGCGGGCGCCGTCTGCTTTTGGGTGACGGACGTGCTTCCCGATTATATGGTCGCCCTGCTGATGTGTACGCTTTGGATCGTGACCGGCATCGCCTCCTTTCAGGATGCGTTCGGCGCGTTCAATTCCTCCACATTCTGGCTTCTGTTCGGCGCGTTCGCGATCTGCGTGGCCGTATCGAAATGCGGACTTCTGAAGCGGATCGCGCTGCGGATCATCCGCCGTTTTCCCGCGAACTACAAGGGGCAGACCGCGGCGATGCTCCTTTCCGGCTTCGTTATCGCGCCGCTGATACCCAGTTCCACCGCAAAGGCCGTTCTGTCCGCCGCAATCGGCGCGGAAACCTCGCAGGCGCTGGGTTACGAGCCCTACGGCAGGGCGGCGACGGGCCTTTTCCTCTCCGCCTACATGGGCTACGGGCAGACGGGGCCGGTATTTCAGAGCGCGTGCGTGATCAGCTTCCTGCTCAGGGGCGCCCTGCCGGCGCACGTACAGGCCTCCCTGACTTGGCTTGGCTGGTTTGAAAGCATGATCGTCTGGGCGGTCGTATTCCTGGTGGGCTCCTATATCTCCCTGCTGCTGCTCTACGCGCCGAAGATCGACAAGGCTTGTCCGCGCGATTACATAGAACGCATGATCGCCGATCAGGGTCCCCTGCGGCGGGACGAGAAGATCACCGCAGTCGTGCTGATCCTGTGCCTTTTGCTGTGGATAACGGAGCCGCTCACGGGCCTGAACGCGGTCGTGACGGCATTGCTGGCCGCCGTCGTTCTTTGCTTCGCCGGGGTTTTGCGGGAGCGGGAGCTGCTGCGGGAGATGCAATGGGGGCTTTTGCTGTTTGTGGGCGCCGTGCTGGGCATGAGCAATGTCTTTTCGCTTCTCGGCATCAACGATTGGCTGATCCGACTGCTGCGGCCCGTCGTAAGCGCAATCGGCAACCCGATCCCGCTCTTTTCGGCGGTGGCCCTGCTGACCCTGCTGACGCGCACCGTCATCGTTTCGATGTCCGCGTCCTTGGTGCTCTTCATGGCAATCCTGTCGCCCGTCGTGGAGCCGCTCGGCATCAGCCCCTTCATCATGGGCATCGTCGTATACACGTCCATGCAGATATTCTTCCTGAAATATCAGAACATCTCCTTCTTGCCCGCGCTCGGGCAGGCGGCGGGCATCGTGCGGCACGGCGACACGATCAAAATGAGCGCCGCGTATTTCGTCGTATCGCTGGCCGGCATTGTGCTCAGCGTACCCTACTGGGCACACCTGGGCTTTATATAGACCTCCCCGCCGACCAGCCCAGACTTTCCCGCTGTATCGCGTACAGGCGCGCGAAGAGGCCGCCGCGCGCGATCAGCTCGTCGCTCTTGCCCTCTTCCACGAGCCGGCCGTCCGCGAGCACCGCAATCTTGTCCGCGCCCAGCACCGTGCGCAGGCGGTGCGCGATCACGATCACCGTGCGGCCCTTCACGAGCGCCGAGATCGCGGCCTGTATCTCCGTTTCGTTCTCGGGGTCGAGGCTCGCCGTCGCCTCGTCGAGCAGCACGATTGGCGCGTTCTTCAGGAGGGCGCGCGCGATGGAGATGCGCTGGCGCTCGCCGCCCGACAGGGTGGAACCGTTCTCGCCGATGATCGTGTCATAGCCCGCGGGCAGCGCCCTTATGAAGCCGTCGCAGCGCGCCATCCGCGCGGCCTCATAGATCTCCGCGTCCGTCGCGTCCTGCTTGCCGATGCGGATGTTGTTCATCACCGTATCGTTGAACAGCACGACATCCTGAAACACAAAGCTCATATAGCGCATCAGGCATTCGGGATCGATCTCGCGGATATCCCGGCCGCCGATCTTGATCGTGCCCGATTTCACGTCCCAAAAGCGGGCGATCAGGCGCGAGATCGTGGTCTTTCCGCCGCCGGAGGGACCCACGAGGGCCGTGACGCCGTTCTGCGGTATCGTAAGGCTCACGGACCGGATCACGTCCTCCTCATTGTAGGCGAAGCAGACATTTGAAAGCTCGATGTTGTAATCCGGCAAGACGGCGTTCTCATCGCCCGTCATCAGCGCTTCGCGGCGCAGCGCCTGCATGCGGCGCGTGGAAACGAGCAGGTAGAAAAATTCCGGCAGCATCGTCAGAAGGACGATGAGCGGCGCGTAGATCTTCGCGCTGATGATCACGAAGACGAGCAGCTTGATGGGATCGATTGCGCCGCCGACCAGCAGAAAGGCGCCGACGAGCGTCACAAGCCCGATGCCCACCTGCAGGATCATCATCGCCAGCGCGGCGAAGACGCCCGCGATACCCTCGAATTTGATCGCCTCCCACATCATGGCGCGCAGGGCGCGCCGGAGCGCCTCCGATTTCTCGCCGGCGAGGCCGAAGGCCTTGACGACCTTGATACCCTCCAGGTACTCCTGCACCTGCTCCGACACCTCGAGCTTGGCCCGCACGTGCTTCTCGCCGAAGCGCGTCTGCAGGCCCCGCGTGAGCAGGATAAGCCCGAAGGCGACGGGCAGCGCGGCAAACAGCGCGGCGGACATGCGCGGATCGTAAAAGGCGAGCAGGACGCAGGTAAAAACCTCCGTGATGATCAGCCCGCACATCGGGGGCACCACATGGCTCATGGTGTGTTCGATGGTTGTGCAGTCCGCCATCATGTTCGTCGTGAGTTCGGACAGATCCTTGTTGTTGAAGAAGCTGAGCGGCAGTTTCCGGATGCGCTCCGCCACCTCGACGCGTATCTTCTCGGATTCGGAATAGGCCACGAGGTAGGTCCTGCGATATTCGCTGCGATAGGCGAAGAAGTAGAGTACGGCGGCGACAAGGCCCGCGCCGAAGAGCATCCACAGCCGCGCGATATTCGGCGGTTCCCCGCTCATCAGCGGATCGAGCAGGACGACGACGGTCCCGACGATCACCAAAAATGGCAGGAGAAGCGTCAAATTCGAGAGTACGCAGGCCCATATGCCGCGTTTGAGATCCGCGTAGCCCGTATCGGACAGACCCAACAGTTCCTTTATCTTAAGCATTTGCAGCCTCCTTTTCCGCGCTCGTTTCCGCCCGCGCCGTGAGCGTCCATTCCGTCGCGCGCACGTATTGCTCCCACATGCGGGCATAGCGGCCCCCCGCCGCCGCAAGCGCGTCGTGCGTGCCCTCTTCCGCGACCCGGCCCTCGTCTATCACGACGATCTTGTCCGCGCCGCGCACGGTGGAGAGCCTGTGCGCGATGATGATGACCGTCTTGTCCCGCATCAGCTCCCGAAAGGCGCGCTGTATCTTCTGCTCGTTCTCCGGATCGGCGAAGGCCGTGGCCTCGTCCAGCACGATGATGGGCGCGTCCTTGAGGATCGCCCGCGCGATCACGATGCGCTGGCGCTCGCCGCCCGACAGATGGATGTTCCGCGTGCCGATCACCGTATCGTAGCCCTGCGGCAACCGCTCAACGAAGTCGTGGCACTGCGCGGCCTTCGCGGCGGCGACGACCTCTTCCCGCGTCGCGTCCTTGTTCCCGATCAGGATATTGTCCGCAATGCTCTGCTTGAACAGGAACACGTCCTGAAACACGAAGCCGACGATGCGCATGAGATAGGCGCTCTCCATATCGCGGATGTCCGTGCCGCCGATCTTGACCGCGCCCTCCGCCACGTCGTAGAAGCGCGGAATCAGGTGCGCCAGCGTCGATTTTCCGCTGCCCGAGGGTCCGACCAGCGCCGTGATCCGGCCCTGCTCCGCCGTGAAGCTCACATCCGACAGGGCGACCGCCTCATCCTCCCCGTTGTAGGTGAAGGTGACGTTCTCAAAGGAAACGGTATAGCCCGCCGCCTCCTTTGGCGATGCGCTTTCCGCGAGGGGCGCCGCGCCGAGGACGCTGTCCATGCGCTCGATGCCGTCCGCGATCAGCCGGCCGTGCTGCGACACGTACATGAGCTTGGTGAAAGGCGTCGCCAGCGACACGGAGAACACGAGGTAGAACACCGAAGCGAGCGCAAAGGCGGCGTAGTCCTCGGCGCCGCCCACGAGGAAGATGATCACGGGGATCAGGAACAGATGGGCGCTCTGGATGACGAGCATGAAAAACGCGTAGGGCGTTTCAAAGGACAGCGTATACTTCATGGCGAGTTTTCCGTAATGCTCGATGGTTTCATGGAATTTTCGGAAAGAAAAAACCGTCTGGTTGAAGGCTTTGATCACCGAGATGCCGCGCACGTACTCAACGGCGGCATTGCTCATATCCTCCAGCTCGTCCTGATAGAGCTTTATGAACACAGCGACGGATTTGTCGCTGTAGGCCGCCATCTGAATGATATAGGCGATGAGGACCGCCGCCAGGCTCGCGAGGCCCAGCCGCCAATCAAAGAGGAAGAGGACGATCAGCGTGACGACCGGCATGGCAAAGGAGCCGACCAGATCGGGGAGCTGGTGCGCGATGAAGCCCTCCAGCTTTTCGATGTTCTCATCCACGATCTTCCGCAGCTTGCCCGTGGACTGCGCGCTGTGAAAGCCCAGCGGCAGCGACGCGATGTGCCGAGTGAAATCCAGCTTCAGCTTGTACAGCGTCGTAAAGGCCGCGATGTGGGAACACGTCAGCGCGATGAAATTGAGCAGGATGGCGGCGGCCGCGCCGAGGCCGGCCAGCAGGCCGAGGCGGATCATATACGCCGCGTCGAGCGCGCCGAGATCGGCGAAGTGCGCGACGATCTCCCGGATGATGAAATAGACGGCGATAAAGGGCGTGAACGACACGACGACGCTCAGCACCGACAGGACACAGGAACAGGCGACCAAGAGCTTCTTCACGGACGCCA
>JAITLA010000114.1 GCA_031278145.1 Eubacteriales Family XIII. Incertae Sedis bacterium | reverse complement strand
TCATTTGTGTAACACATACAATGTTGGAATTGCGCGATTTACCGGCACGGGCCACAGTGCCAAACCTGCCCAATACACAAAAGAACCGTCCCCGTGTGTACTTTGTCAGTGACCTCCTTCAGCCGGTTGGAGTTGACCGTAACAGCCGACCTTTGCATGGGGTCTGAATAGTAACCCCGCCGCGACAAAAATTTTATTTAATTGCAAAAAACCTATTGACAATTCCCGCAAATGTTTTAAAATATGTATTAGCACTCACCAAAGACGAGTGCTAACAATTCTTTTCGATAGGCTATCGTTCGATTCGGATTCGTCCGAAATCGTTGGTTGTTTATGTACAGAAGGGAGAAGGAAAAATGAGTTTTGCAATCAAGCCATTGGGTGACAGAGTCGTAATCAAAAGACTTGAGGCGGAAGAAAAGACGAAGAGCGGCATCGTCCTTCCCACGCAGGCGAAGGAGCAGCCGCAGATGGCGGAAGTGGTCGCCGTCGGCCCCGGAACCGACGAGGTGAAGATGGAAGTCAAGGCCAAGGACACCGTTATTTTCTCGAAATACGCCGGCACGGAAATCAAATACGACGGCGAAGAGTACACGATATTGTCACAGAAGGACATTCTCGCGGTAGTTAAATAGGTTTAAGGAGGGAACTGAAAATGGCGAAGGAAATCAATTTCGGCGAGGAAGCCAGAAAAAGACTGCAGGCGGGTGTGGACCAGCTCGCGAACACGGTCAAGATCACCATAGGTCCCAAGGGACGGAACGTATTGCTCGAAAAGAAATTCGGATCGCCGATGATCACGAACGACGGCGTGACCATCGCCAAGGAGATCGAGGTGGACGATCCGGTCGAAAATATGGGCGCGCAGCTTGTCAAGGAGGTCGCGACCAAGACGAACGATGTGGCGGGCGACGGCACCACCACGGCCACGCTGCTCGCGCAGATCATCGTCAAGGAGGGCTTCAAGAACGTCGCGGCCGGCGCAAACCCCATCATCCTGAAAAAGGGCATTCAGGGCGCCGTGGACATCGCGGTTGCGGAGATCAAGGCGCTGTCGCACGACATCGAAACCAAGGAGAGCATCGCGCAGGTCGCGTCCGTTTCCGCGAGCGACAGCGGCGTCGGGGATCTGATTTCGGAAGCCATGGAGAAGGTCGGGACGGACGGCGTCATCACCGTCGAGGAATCCAAGTCCATCGAAACGGTCCTGGAGGTCGTGGAAGGCATGCAGTTTGACAGGGGCTATCTGTCCTCCTACATGGTGACGGACACCGACAAGATGGAGGCCGTGCTCGACAATCCCTACATCCTGCTGACGGACAAGAAGATCTCCAACATTCAGGAGATCCTGCCCATACTCGAGCAGATTGTGCAGAAGGGCAAGAAGCTGCTTATCATCGCCGAGGAGGTTGAAGGCGAGGCGCTTGCCACGCTCGTGCTCAACAAGCTCCGGGGCACCTTCGAGTGCGTTGCCGTGAAGGCGCCGGGCTTCGGCGACAGGCGGAAGGCCATCATGGAGGATATCGCGGTCCTCACGGGCGGAAGCGTGATCTCCGAGGAGGTGGGCTACGACCTCAAGGAAGCCACGCTCGATCTGCTCGGAACGGCGAACACCGTCAAGATCAGCAAGGAAAACACCGTCATCGTCGAGGGCGCGGGCAAGAAGGCCGACATCGACGCGCGGATCAACCAGATCAAGGTGCAGATAGACGAAACCACCTCCGATTTCGACAGGGAGAAGCTGCAGGAACGCCTCGCCAAGCTCTCCGGCGGCGTGGCCGTCATCAAGGTCGGCGCGGCCACGGAAACGGAGCTCAAGGAGAAGAAGCTCCGCATCGAGGACGCGCTGAACGCGACGCGGGCGGCGGTGGAGGAAGGCATCGTTTCCGGCGGCGGCGTGGCCTTTGTCAACGCCATTCCCGCGGTTGCGAAGTACGCCAAGACCCTCACCGGCGACGAGAGGACCGGCGCCAACATCATCGTTCGGGCTCTGGAGGAACCCGTCCGCCAGATTGCCGAGAACGCGGGTTTCGAGGGCTCCGTGGTGGTCGCGCGCATCAAGAACAGCAAGATGGGCGTGGGCTTCAACGCCTTGACCGAGCAGTACGCCGACATGATCGCGTCCGGCATCGTCGATCCCGCGAAGGTAACCCGCTCCGCTCTGCAGAACGCGGCTTCCGCGTCGGCCATGCTCCTGACCACGGAGGCCGGCGTCACCGAGGTGAAGAAGGACGAACCGCCCATGCCGATGGGCGGCGGAATGGGTGGAATGGGCGGCATGATGTAAGCCCGGCTCACCCGCGCGGCGCGATCCCTTGCAAACCGGGGGATCGGCCGGTTCCCATAGGCGTTTCCCGAGGCTCTGCGCATCGTGCGCGGGACTTCGGGGAACGTTTTTTTGCGGATATTTTTCCGGGTGCCTTGCGCGTTCGGCGTCGCTGTTGTAAAATAAGACGATGGAAAACGGAGTGTTGCGGGGGCGGCGCGGCGGATGCGCGGCGATCTCCGAGAGAGGCGAGGCTTATGGCGTACTATTTCGATGAACCGTCGCGAACCTTCAGCGAATACCTGCTGATGCCGGGCTATTCCTCCAAGGATTGCAAGCCGGAGAATGTGAATATCTCGACACCGATTGTGAAATACCGCAGGGGGGAGCGCCCGCGGATTGTCATGAACATCCCGCTGGTTTCCGCGATCATGCAGGCCGTTTCCGACGACAGGATGGCCGTCGCGCTCGCGAAGGAGGGCGGGATTTCCTTTATCTACGCCTCGCAGTCCATAGAGAGCCAGGCGGCGATGATCCGCCGCGTGAAGTCGCACAAGGCCGGCTTTGTGAAGAGCGATTCGAACATCCGGCCGGACCAGACGCTGGCGGAGATCCTCGCGCTGAAGGAGCGGAGCGGCCATTCCACGATTGCGGTGACGGAGGACGGAACGGCGGACGGCAGGATCGTGGGCCTCGTGACGAGCAGGAGCTACCGCGTCAGCAGGATGCCGTCGGATACGAAGGTTTCCGCCTTCATGACGCCTTTTTCGGAGCTGATCTACGCGGAGGACGGCATCAGCCTTTCGGAAGCGAACGACATGCTGTGGGACCACAAGCTGAACGCCCTGCCCGTCATCGACAGGAACAGGCGCCTGACCCACTTCGTTTTCCGCAAGGATTACGATTCGCACAAGGCAAACCCGAATGAATTCCTCGACAAGGACAAGCGCTACATGGTCGGCGCGGGCGTGAACACGCGGGATTACGAGGAACGCATACCCGCCCTCGCGGACGCGGGCGCGGACGTGCTCTGCATCGATTCGTCCGAGGGCTACACCGAATGGCAGCGTGACACCATCGCCTTCGTGCGCAGAAAGTACGGCGACGGCATGAAGATAGGCGCGGGCAATGTGGTGGAGCGCGACGGCTTCCGCTTCCTCGCCGAGGCGGGCGCCGACTTCGTCAAGATCGGAATAGGCGGCGGTTCCATCTGCATCACGCGCGAACAGAAGGGCATCGGCCGCGGCCAGGCGTCGGCCGTCATCGACGTGGCCGCCGCGCGCGACGAATACTTTGAGGAAACGGGCGTCTATATCCCCCTCTGCTCCGACGGCGGCATCGTGTACGATTACCATATGACGCTGGCCCTCGCGATGGGCGCGGACTTTCTGATGCTCGGCAGGTATTTCTCGCGATTCGACGAGAGCCCCACAAACAAGCTGAACATCAACGGCAGCTACGTGAAGGAATACTGGGGCGAGGGCTCAAACCGCGCGCGCAACTGGCAGCGCTACGACCTCGGCGGCGAGGGCGGCCTCTCCTTCGAGGAGGGCGTCGATTCCTACGTCCCCTATGCCGGCAGCCTCAAGGACAATGTGGGGCTCTCCCTGAACAAGATGAAATCCACGATGTGCAATTGCGGGGTTTTGGACATCCCGAGCCTGCAGAAGAACACGAAGCTGACCATCGTTTCCGCGACGAGCATCGTGGAGGGCGGCGCGCATGACGTGATTCTGAAGGAGCAGACCGCGAATCTCAGATAGAGCCGCCGCCTCAGGGCACGGGTCAAGACCGCGCGCCGACGCGCGCAAGGAGTGTTGCGCTATGGCTGAAGCCGCATTTAATGGCATATGGGTGGTCGATTTCGGCGGGCAGTACAACCGGTTGATCGCGCGTCGCGTCAGGGAGGCGCACGTGTACTGCGAGGTCGTGCCTTGGTTCAAGTGCGCGGAGCGCCTTGCGGACGAGAGGCCGGCCGGCATGATCTTTACGGGCGGTCCCGCCAGCGTGTACGCGGAAGGCGCGCCGAAGCTGCCGCGCGCGTTCTTCGAAAGCGACGTTCCCATCCTCGGCATCTGCTACGGCATGCAGATGATGGCCCATGTGCTGGGCGGAAGCGTGCACAGCCCGGATTATAAGGAGTACGGCCGCGTGGCGCTCCGCCGGCTGCGCGCGGACGATGCGAGCGATATGGACGGCGCGGGCCTCGGCGATCCGCTCCTCGCGGACCTCCCCATGGAAACCGTCTGCTGGATGAGCCATACGGACTACGTCGCGCGCGTGCCCGAGGGCTTTCGCGTGTGCGCCCAAACGGACAACTGCCCCGCCGCCGTCATGGAGAACGCCGCGCGGCGGCTGTACGGCGTGCAGTTCCATCCCGAGGTGCACCACACGCCCTTCGGGCAGAAGCTGCTCACGAATTTCCTCTACGGCGTCTGCGGCTGCGCGGGCGACTGGACGATGGCGAATTTCGCGAAGGCGAAGACGGAGGAGATACGGCGGCGCGTCGGCGACGGGCGGGTGCTCTGCGCCCTCTCCGGCGGCGTGGATTCCTCCGTCGCCGCCGTGCTGACGCACAAAGCCGTCGGCGACAGGCTGACCTG
>JAITLA010000184.1 GCA_031278145.1 Eubacteriales Family XIII. Incertae Sedis bacterium | reverse complement strand
TCATTTGTGTAACACATACAATGTTGGAATTGTGCGATTTACCGGCACGGGCCACAGTGCCAAACCTGCCCAATACACAAAAGAACCGTCCCCGTGTGTACTTTGTCAGTGACATCCTCCACAGGCGGCGGGTTCCGGCTTCACAAGCTGCCGGTGGCGGGTACAACGTTCGGCTTCGCCTCACTCCTCCGCTCTCTTCGTTCGTTTATGCCCGGAGCGCAGAAGCCCTTGTCCCCTCAAAACATCCGTTCAACAATTTGAGTGCGCTCCGCGCTCAAATTTTGACGAAGCAAAATTTGAATTTTCATGTGTTTGGCCGATAACATGAATAGGGAAGGGAATCCCTGTTTTTTGACGGGCCGCGCAAACGCCGCATCCCCGGCGGGTGCGCGCCATTGGACAAGGAGGTCTGCATATGAAAATCGAGTCTTATTCCATTCAAGCCGCATCCGCATGGAAATTCCGCTCCGAGGACATTGAAATCCGATCCGTAAAGCAAACGGCGCTTCTCGTCGAAAGCCCTCCCGCCGCGCAACCGGTGTCGCTCGACCTTTCGGATGCCGCGAAAAGCCTGCTCCAAAGGCTGCGGGACGCGCAGTCCGCGGAGAGCGAACGCAATCGCGCGCGGGCGGCAAGCGCCATGGACGGCGCTTCCTCTTCCAAGGAGCACGCGCTCGAGATTCGGCGAGGCATCTTGGAAGCCCTGCTCTATAGATTGACGGGAAAGAAATTCGTATTCAAAGAGATTTCGCTTGATTTCGGCGCTTCACGGGGGAGCCGGCCCGCCGAAGGCGCCGCGTCGGGCGACCTCATCGCGCTGTCCTTGGGCGGCGGCGCGCCGCAAAGACAATTGCTTGTGACGGAGGCGTCGTTCTTTTCGTCGCATTACGAATCCGAGTCGCTGCGCTACGAAGCGAAGGGCTTGGTCACGACCGCCGACGGTCGCTCGATCTCAATCGATATCGGATTTGGCCTGAGCCGCGAGTTGTACACGAGCGTGAGCGCATCCTTTGCGAGCGCGGAGCTGCGGAATTTCACCGATCCCTTGGTGATAAGCTTCTCGGGAACGGCGGCCTCCCTCACGGAGCGGAAGTTCGAATTCGACCTCGACGCGGACGGCCGGCTCGACAGCATCGGCTTCGCGGGCGAGGGCAGCGGGTTTTTGGCCCTTGACAAGAACGGCGACGGTCGCATAGGCGACGGTTCCGAGCTCTTTGGCCCGCAGAGCGGTTCGGGCTTCGGCGAGCTTCGCGCCTACGACGCGGACGGCAACGGCTGGATAGACGAGAACGACGACGTCTTTTCGCGCCTGCGCGTTTGGAGCAAGGACGCGGACGGCGTCGATACGCTGTTCACCTTGAAGGAAGCGGATGTGGGTGCGATCTATCTGGGTGACGTTTCCACGCGCTACACGCTCTACGGCAAGGAGGCGGCCGACGGTATGCTGCGCGCGACGAGCGTGTTCTTGAAGGAAAGCGGCGGCGCGGGCCTGATCTCGCATATCGACCTCGCCGTGTGAGGCGGGATCGCGCTTTGGCAAAACGCCCGGACGGAACGCCGCAGGGGGGTCCTTGAGGATCTCGGCGGCGTTCGCTTTTTGATCCGGCGCCGTTCGCGGCGGGGCTTGGACGAAGATTTTCCGAGGCGCACGGGATTGACTTTTGTCCCGCGAAACTATAGAATGGAACATGGCCTTATGCGGCGGCCGGAACGGCTCGCATGACGGCGAAGGGAGGAACGATGGAAAGAGAGGATACGCAAAAGAAAAAGGGGAGGGGGAACGGTCCGCTGCCGGCCCTGATGGTCGTGATCATCGTGCTGCTCGCGGTGCAGGCCTGCTTCCTTTTCTACGGATTTTTGATCGACGCGGACCCGAGTGAAACCGTCGGTTCGTCGGTCGAGATCACACAGACGACGGAACCGACGGACGAGGAAATGGAGGCGCGGGGCTGGATATCGGCGGAGGTTCTCAAGCGCTACGCCGAGGAATACAACATAAACACGGAGTTTCTGAGCCGCATTTTTCGCGACAAGATCATATACAAGCAGGCGGGCAGGATCGTGTACGAAGACATAGATCCCAATCTGCAAAAGCATCCCTACGACTGGGATTCCCTGTGGTGGGACGAGCGCCGCCCGCATTACGGCTTCGCGGAAACGGAAACGGAGGCGGAAGATGTCGCGACCGAAGCGCTCTTCGGCATCGACGTATCGCGCTACCAGGGGGATATCGACTGGGCGCGCGCGGCGGCCGACGGGGTGGAATTCGCGATCATACGCATGGGCTTTCGCGGCTACGACACGGGCAAGACGGTCGTGGATGAATTCTTCGACGCCAATATGCGGGGCGCGACGGAAGCGGGCGTGCGCGTGGGCACGTATTTCTTCTCGCAGGCCGTGAACGAGGCGGAGGCGCTTGCGGAGGCGGAACTGGTCCTGGCGAGCATAGCGCCCTACGATGTCCGCTTCCCGGTCGTCTTCGATATCGAGGAGATCTCGGGGCAGAACGCCCGCACGGACGCGCTGACGCCCACGGAGATCACGAACATCGCGATTGCCTTCTGCGAGCGGATCGGCGAGGCCGGCTACACGCCGATGATCTACGCCAATCCGAAGTGGTTCGTTTCGCGCATGGAGCTCGATAGGCTGGAACCCTACGCGAAATGGCTGGCCCAATACCACAAGACGCCGGCCTATCCCTACGCCTTCTCGATTTGGCAATTCACAAACGCCGGATCGGTGGACGGGATAAAGGGAAACGTGGATCTGGATCTGGCGTTTGTGTATTGACCTTTTCAATGCAACTGTAACAAAAATCCAAAAAAAAGTATCTCAATCGCCCAATATAACTTGATTTTACGGGAACGCCATATTATAATAAAGCGTGTATGCGCGGAATTCGGCGCGTTTTTATAATACAAGGGTCGCGGATTGCGTTTTGCTTTCGGAATGCGCGCGGGTCCGGATCGCGCGCGGGCGCGCCGGACACATGCTTTGAGGTTGCCTTATGGCTAAATCGCTCGGTGAGGTAAACTACGAGTATCTCATTGAATTTTTCGGTTCCGTCGAAGGCCGTGAGAATTTTTTCACCTCGGACGACGGCGAGGACGTTCTCGTATTCCCCGCGGGTACGCGCGCGGCGGATTCCGCCGAGAGGCGGAAGGGACCCGTCGGGTCGATTTCCGCGCAAGCGGGACGGGAGAAAACGCTGCGGCGCGGGCGCTTTGGCGCTTCGTCGCGCGGTGGGAGGGGCTTGATCGCGCGATTGCTGCGCGGCATTTCGGCCCTTGCCCCGTTTCTTGCGCGTTGGGAACGCGGCGGGGATTGATTCCCGTGGGCACGCGCGCGGCATTCTCTTTTCGCCGCCGCGTCGGTCGCAAATTGAATGCATTGGCGCGAAATGGCAAAATCATTACAGCAGATAAATCTCGAGTTCAAAAAGACATACGTCTTTGAGAAAGCGCCCGCCGGCCTGCCGCGCTTTCCCGATATTTTGCGCGCGGCCTCTGCGGAATTCCGCTATCGCAAGAAGGCGGAGCTTGAAATGGGCGGTGTCGCGTGGCGCGTTCTGACGGTGGAGGACGACGCGGTGCTGCTGCTTTCGAAGGAGATATTGGGGCGGCGGGAATTCCACGGCACGGCCCCCTTCCGGGGCTGGTGCGAAAGCGAGATACGCGAACACCTGAACGGCGCTTTTTACGACAGCTTTCCGCGGGAGGCGCGGGCGCTGATCCGGGAGGTCACGAATCACACCGCAAGGGCTTACAACGACGACGCGAAGATCGCTTCGCGGGACAGAATCTTTCTTTTGAGCCTCGATGAGGCGCAAAACGGCCGATATTTCGCGGATGAAAAGGACAGGACGGCCCTGTGCGACGGCGAGAGCCGGTGGTGGTGGCTGCGCTGTCCCGGGGCGGGCTTCAATATGAGCTCCGCCGCGAACGATATGGTGATGGCTGTCGATCAAAACGGGGTTTTCAACCGTGCATACGTCGATTTGCCGATAGGCGGGGTTCGTCCCGCACTGTGGATGAATTTGCGCGGCGGCGCTTAAACGGGATGGAGTTTCGCGCGGTCCGCGCCCCGGTTTTCGGCCGGGCCTCGACGCCGTTCGCCGCTTGGAAACCGACGGATATACGGGCTTGTCATACGGATGCTTGCCGACGGCCCTTGATATAGATCAAATGCAGGATGCAATGGAGCGACAGCAAATACAAGCAATCGCCGGGGCCGCCATGTTTTGTGCAAAACAGGAAAGGAAGTGCATAAGTTGAGTCAAATGGTAAATTTCATCGAGGCAGCAAACGGGTATGACAAAAAACAGGTCGACGCGTATTTCGAAAAGATCACGAACGAGTATCAGAACGTATACAACGAATGCGTGGCGCTTCAGGACAAGCAGGAGCGGCTCGAGGCCGAAAACGGCGAGCTCGCGGAGAGCGTTCAGAGCTTGCGGGCGGAAAGGGGCGAGTCGGAGGCGATGCTGACCGCTCTCAAGAACGAGATCGAGCAGATCAAGAGCGAGCAGGCCAAGGCGGCGGAGGGCGGCGCGGCGTCGAGCAGCGACGAAATGTACAACGCGCTGGCGGAGGAAGCCGAGATATTGGCGAATCGCCTGAAGGCGGAGATCGACGTGCTGACGGCGGAGAACCACCGTTTGAACGGGCTCCTGAAGGAACAGTCCGAAGCGAAAACCGGCGACAAGGGACCAATCGATGAAGAAACCGTACCCAAGAACCGCTTTGACGCGATCACCGCGGCCTACATCAGTCTGACCGAGGAAAAGCGGGAGGACAAGGTTCTGCTCTCAATCCTGCAAAAGGAGAACGAGGAGCTGAAGAACGAGAACGCACGGCTCGGCAAGAGCGTCAAGAAGCGCTTGGGCGCGGAGTCGGAGGTGATTTCCAAAGCCCTGCTGGACGCGGAGGTCATCGCGAACCAGATCATTTCGGACGCCAGAGAGAAGGCCCTGGGCATCGTCGAGGACGCGAAGGTGGATTTCAACAAGATATTCGAAGCCAGAAGGAAGCTGCTGGATGAAATCGAC
>JAITLA010000150.1 GCA_031278145.1 Eubacteriales Family XIII. Incertae Sedis bacterium | reverse complement strand
AAGAAGGCGCAAACATCCCCCTGGCTGATAAAATCCGCGCCGTCGCTGTTCAGGGCCAGATCCTTTATGAGCATGTTGATCCTTTCGGTCGTCGTCTTGCCGAGCACGTCAACGCAGTCCGCGGGCAGATCCGCGTTCTTGATGACGCCGCTCCTGAGCGCGTCGTCGATGTCGTGATTGATGTAGGCAATGCGGTCGCTGATGCGCACGATCTGCCCCTCGAGCGTGAAGGGCAGACGCTTGCCGGTATGGTTCAGGATGCCGTCCCTGACCTCCTCCGTCAGGTTCATGCCCTGCCGCGCCTCGCTGCTTTCCAGCACATCGGCGACGCGCAGGCTCTGCTCGTTGTGCGCGAAGCCGCCCGCGTGCTTCTCCGCGAGAAAGGCCTCGCCGTTGTGCCCGAAGGGCGTATGCCCGAGATCGTGCCCCATCGCAATCGCCTCGGCCAGGTCCTCGTTGAGCCGCAGCACGCGCGCGATGCTCCGCGATATCTGCGCGACCTCGAGGGTATGCGTGAGGCGCGTCCTGTAGTGGTCGCCCTCCGGCGCCAGAAACACCTGCGTCTTGTGCATGAGCCGCCGCAGGGCCTTGGAATAGATGATGCGGTCGCGGTCGCGCTGAAAATCCGTGCGGAATTCGCACTGCGGCTCCGCGGTTCGTCTGCCCCGAGATGCCGCGGCCTTGGCCGCGTATGCGGAAAGCATCTCGTATTCTCGCTTTTCGGAGGCCTCCCTGTTCAACATTGTCCCGTCCCTGACGCCCGCCGCGCAAAGCCCTTGGCCCTTGAGCGGCAAGCCTGTGTGTTTGATGATTTCGCATGCGATTCGTTCACGCGCCGCGTCTAAGGAATGAAGCCTAAACGCCCGTATGCCCGAAGCCGCCCGCGCCCCTCTCGGTTTCCGGCAGCGCGGAAACGGGCGCCCATTCCACGCGCTCGCAGCGCGCCACGATCATCTGCGCAATGCGGTCGCCGCAGCGGATCACGAAGTCCCGGTCCCCCCAGTTGATCATGGGGATCTTGATCTCGCCCCTGTAATCGCTGTCTATCGTTCCCGTCCCGTTCACGAGCCCGATGCCGTATTTGACGGCCAGCCCGCTCCGCGCCCGCACCTGCGCCTCGTAGCCCTGCGGCAGCGCGATGGAAAGGCCCGTGGGCACGAGCGCCCGCCCCCCCGCGCGCAGGACAATCGGATCGGCGAGGTGGGCGCGCAGATCCATGCCCGCCGCGCCCGGGCTCTCGTAGGCGGGCAGAAGCCCGCTCTCGGTCTTGATCCGGATCAGCACGCTCTCACCCATCCCGCAGCAAGCGCTCCCAATTTCGGCGCCTGCGCCCGATCACCGCCGCCGAATAGCGCGCGGGGTCCGTGATCAGGCCGGCCGTTTCGTGGATCTCCTCCCAAGTGACGCCGTCTATCTTCTCGAGGATCTCCTCCGGCGTGAACACCCTGTTCAAGAGCAGGTAATTCTTCCCGATTGCGAACATCCTGCCGTTTACGTTCTCCTGCGCGAAGATATATTGGCTCTTCATCTGCTCCTTGGCCGTATGGAATTCATCCCGCGTGATGCCGTCCTTTTTCAGCCGCGCGAGCTCGAACAGGACGGCCGCCGCGGCTTCCTTCACCTTGTCGTGCCCGACCGCCGCGTAGATGCTGTACAGGCCGTCGCTCGTGAAGGAGCTCGCGGAGGAATAGACGGCATACGCGAGGCCCTTCTGCTCCCTTATATTCTGGAAAAACCGCGCGCTCATGCCCCCGCCCATGATGTTGTTCAGCAGCATCAGGCTGTAATAGCGCGCGTCCTCGAGCGCGACGCCCCGCACGCCCATGCAGATGTGGCTCTGCTCGATGTCCTTGACCTTTGAGCGGTGGCGCGGCACGTATGCGCAGTCGTCGGGCGTGAGCGTTTCAAGCCCGCCCGGCAGCGCGGAGAAGAGCCTCTCCGCCTCGCGCTCCACCTCTGCGGCGTCAAAGCCGCCCGCAACGGCCAGGACGATATTCCCGCTCGTATAGAGCCGCCGCATATAGGCGCGCATCGTGGCGGGCTTGATGTTGACCAGCGTGGAGGGGGATCCGATGACGCTCTTGGACAGCGAGGCGCCGCGAAAGATCTGCTCGCAGATCAGATCGTGGATGTCGTCCTCCGGGCTGTCCTCGATCATCTTGATCTCTTCCATTATCACCTGCCGCTCCTTGTCCGCTTCCGCCCTGTCGAGCTTGGACGCGAGCAGCATATCGCTCAGGATCTCCGCACCCTTCGCGAAATTGGCGCTCAGCGTTTTGAGGTAATAACAGGTCGCTTCCTTGCCCGTGAACGCGTTGATCTGTCCGCCGATGCGATCCACGTCCTCCGCGAGCTGCTTGGCCGTCCGCTTCGCGGTCCCCTTGAACAGCATGTGTTCTATGAAATGCGAGATACCCGCCTGCCGCGCGTTCTCGCGCACCGCGCCGGCGCGCACCCACACGCCCGCGGAAACGGATTTTACGTGCGGAAGCTCTTCCGTAACGAGGCGAATGCCACAGTTTAACGTCTTGGTTTTAATCATATGGTTTCCTTCCGGGCCGGCGCAAAAAAACGCCGGTCGGGACAATAATACCCTACTATTCCCCGCTCAAACATACTTACTGCCAAAGGCGGGCTTCAATGCACGGGCACATCGCCTTCCGCGCCCGCCGCGCCGCCGCTCTCTTCGGGCGCCGGCTGCGTTTGCGTGCCGTCCGTGTCCGTCGCGTCGCCGCTCTCTTCGGGCGCCGGCTGCGTCTGCGTGCCGTCCGTGTCCGTCGCGCCGCCGCTCTCTTCGGGCGCCGGCTGCGTCTGCGCGCCGTCCGTATCCGTCGCGCCGCCGCTCTCTTCGGGCGCCGGCTGCGTCTGCGTGCCGTCCGCGGGCGGGAGCGGCTCGTCCGGGGTCTGCGCCCGCAGCGCGCAGAGCATGTACGCGACCTTCGCCGCCTGCGCGCGCGTCGCGCCCGCCTGCGGTTCAAAGCCGCCCTCCGGCATGCCGTTCATGATGCCCGCGCGCACGATAAGCCCCACCGCCTCCGAAGCCCACGGGCTGATCGCGGTGAAGTCCGTAAATTCGAGCGCCATGCCCGTGTCCGGCAGGCGCATGCCCATGATCGCGGCGAAGTTCGCCAGCATGACGGTCATCTGCTCGCGCGTGATCGGGAGGTCGGGCGCGAAATGCGTTTCGTCCACGCCCTTGACGACGCCCGCGGCGTGGCCCCAGTTCACATAGGCGTAATACCAGCCCTCCATCGGCACGTCCTCAAAGCCCGAAGGCGGGGACGCGTTCAGATCGAGCCCGTCCACGGTCTTTGCGAGCATGGCCAAGAACTGCGCGCGCGTGAGCGCGAACTCCGGGCCGAACAGATCATCGCCGATGCCGTTCACGATCCCTTGGCTCGCGAGCGATTCGATATGGGACTTGGCCCAATGATCCGCGCCCGTCGCGGGATCGAACAGATCCGTGAAGCTGATCTGCGCGCCGACTTGCACGGGGACGGTCACGGTTTTGTCGTTGTAGGAGATCCGGATCTCCCCGCTGACGCCGGTTCTGTCGATTGCCGTGAACACGCCGCTTTCGTCGATCGCGCCCACGTTCGCGTCGCATTCCCACGTGAAGAGCTCGTCCCGCTGCGCAACGGGGGCGTAGCCGTGCCGCGCCGTCACGTTCAGATCCACGCTTTGGCGCGGATCGGCAAACAGCTCGGTCACGCTCGGCGTCAGGGAGAGGTCCCGCGTCACCACCTCGAGGCTCACCGTCGTTTCCGCGTTGTCGTTTTGAAGCTTGATCCGCACCTTGCCCGGCGCGTCGCCGGCCGTGTAGACCCCGTTCTCGCTGACGGAACCGCCGCCCTCCGTCACCTCGTAACGCAGGCCCCCGACGGCGCCGGCGCCCGAGCGCTCGTACAGGCCGTTGCTCCTGTACGCGGTCAGCTTGACCTCCGCGCCGGGCAGCGCGAGATAGTGATCCTGGTACGCGCTCAACACGGATCCGCCGTCTGCGGACAAGCCCTTATAGACGAGGAACAGTCCGTTCGCCACGGCGCGCTGCGCGCCGCCCGAGGGGGAATTCTTGAGCACCGCCGTCGCGTCCTTGCCGGGTTCGCGCACGAGCATCGTCGAGGAACCGCCGCCGTCGAGGTTTGCGATCACGACGCAGCCGAGTTCAACCATGTGCTTCGCCACATCCGTGAGTCCGAGTCCGCCCGAGATGCCGGGCTGCCTGCCGTCGAGGACGTAGAGCAGGATCGATCCGTCGTTTTTCAGACCCAGCAGGGTGCGCGGATTCGGATTCGTGCCTTCCGACACCCAATTGCCGTGATCGTAGAGCAGATAATACATGCCGAGGCATTCCTTGCTCCTCGAGAGCGCGCCGCCGTCGAGATCGGTGGCGCTCAGTTCGACGCGCATGTCCGGCGCCATCCGGCGCAGCGCCTCGGCGGTCGCCGAATCCGCCTTCGTGGACAGCACGAGCTGGCCGTATCCGATGGGCGCGTCGCCGCCGGAGTAACGGATCGCGGACACGGTCGCGACGATGGGCCGGTCGAAGCGCAGGCGCGCCGCCTCCGGCGAGGCGGCGTTCAGGACGACCTCGATGTTTTCCCCCCCGGTACCCGTGCTCGCGCCGTAGGCCCGCGTATAGAGATGCAGGGACTTCGAGCCGCCGTGGGGTACGTTCACATAGCCTATGTTGGCGCTGTAGGGCGTCCGCG
>JAITLA010000147.1 GCA_031278145.1 Eubacteriales Family XIII. Incertae Sedis bacterium | reverse complement strand
TATTCGGGTCGATACGCCCGGGCGTTTTCGGCAGGCACCAGTTTTCCGTAACGATGCGGGCGCGTTCAATGACGATCTTCGCGGGATACGCGCTCGTATATTCGCGGTGAACAAGAATATTACTCACGAGTTCCCGGGCAATCCACGAACGAACGCTGACGTTCTGGCCGTCGATCAGGAAAAATCTATCGAGCGTATGTTTGCCGATAAACGCGATAAGTTCTTCGTAAGCGTCGATAAGGTTCGTCCGAACCATAAGCCTGTCGTCGTAACGGTCGAGATTCTCACGGCGGCATATCGCGTCGGTAACATAGTTCGGCGTACAGGCGCGTATAAGCTCATCGCGCCCGAACAACAGCACGGCCGCAAGATTGTATCCGGTCTTGCCGCGTTCCGGGTCGCTCTGATAAAGCCCCGCGCTCTTGAGGATTTCATCGTTGCGCATCTTCTCCCACGGATGATCCTTCCGGCGGTTGCCGGCAAGCCTGCGAACAAGCGGCATCAAGCGATCAAACGCAAAATCGCTCTCCTTTGCGTAAGGAAAAATTTTGCGTTCCGTATATTCGGCATTTTTGCGTTGGTATATCTGCGCGACCGCGGATGTGTTGCGCGTGATGTCTATATCCCCGTCCGCATTGCGGTCAAAGATTCTTCCTCCGAGCATAACGACCTGCGAATCCGGCGGAACATAACACCACAGCACGACTTTACCGTCAATCTCCGCTTCTTCGAGCGCGATAAACAATGTCGGCGCAAACCTCTGCGGGTTATTCAGCGAGTTCGCGAAATCTTTTTTGATCTGCCCGACGGCCTTTGGCGCAACGCCGCCGACCCTGCCGTCGTCCCCAACGCCGAGCAATATATAGCCGCCGTATCGGTTCGAGAACGAACAAACCGTTTCGTAGACGGTATTCGGAATCTTATCCGCGCAACGCTTGAACTCGACCGTCAATCCCTCACCGTCGCGGATGAGCCGTAAAAGTTTTGTGTTCATCCTACAATTCCCTCACAATGACGCCGTTTGGGCAAGCGGGAAACAAGCGAAACACGCCCGTGCGCTTTGATTCCAAAGCCGCAATCAAAGGCGCCGCATGATTCATTGTACGCCAAGCACACGCGAATTTCAACAGAAACTTGCAAAACGCAAAAGCACTCCGCTTCATGCGCTTCACGCGGAGGCCGTGAAACCCCAAAGCGCCGTCGTTGCCTTGTTCGGAAGAATGTGTTAAAATCTATGTGACATGCTTCACGCATACGAAAGGAGGACCCGCGCGAATGAAATTCAAATTGGCGCTCTGTCAGATGAAGGGCCATACCGAAAAAGCGGCGGCGCACGCCGCCGCGTGCACGCACATACGGGAGGCCGCGGGGAACGGCGCGCGCGTGATCGGCCTGCCGGAGATATGGAACTGCCCCTATTCCAACAAGTATTTTCGCGCCTTTGCCGAGGACGAGGCGGGCGAGAGCGTGCGGCTGATGGCAAGGCTGGCGAAGGAAAACGGCGTTTGGCTGATCGGCGGCTCCATCCCCGAGCTTGCGGACGACAAGATATACAATACATGTTATATATTCTCGCCCGAGGGCCAACGGATCGGCAAATATCGGAAGATCCACCTGTTCGATATAGACGTGAAGGGCAGCGTCCGCTTCATGGAGTCCGAAACCCTTTCGGCGGGCGATCGGAGGACGCTTATAGACACCGAATTCGGCAAGATAGGCGTCGCCATATGCTACGACGTGCGCTTCCCGGAGCTCTTCACGGCCATGGCGGCGGACGGCGCGCGGCTCATCGTCCTGCCCGGCGCCTTCACCGTGCCCACGGGCGCCGCGCACTGGGAGCTGCTCATGCGTGCGCGCGCGCTCGACAACCGGATCTACTTCGCGGCCTGCTCGCCGGCGCGCGATTTGAAAGCGCCCTACCACGCCTACGGACACTCCTGCATCGTGACGCCCTGGGGCGATTTCTGCGGCAAGACCGACGCGAGGGAATCCATCGTCTACGGCGATATCGATTTCGATTACCTTGAGGAGATTCGCGCGCAGATACCCTTGCAAAACCAGCGCCGGCCGGAGGCCTACGCGCTCCGGCCGTCCCCGCCGGGCCTCTAGGGACAAAACCCGACACCGGCCCGTGCTCCGCGCGCGCCGGCCCTTCGGTATCAGGACAGCGTGTGAACGAACAGCCCGCTGCCGAGCTTGGGCTCAAACCAAGTGGACTTGGGCGGCATGACCAAGCCGCCGTCGGCGACCGCGAGCAACGCGGCGACCGACACGGGATACAGAGAGAAGGCGACGGCCATATCCGTGCGCACGCGGCGCTCGAGCTCCGCGAAGCCGCGAATGCCGCCCACGAAATCGATGCGCCCGTCCGTCCGAGGATCCCCGATGCCGAGCACGGGCGCCAGCAAGCCGTTTTGGAGGATTGAAACGTCGAGGGCGCCGATGATATCCCGCTTCGGAACGATGTCCTCCCGCGCCCGCAGCGCGTACCACGTGTCCGCGAGGAACATGCCGAAGCACCGCGCTTCCCGCGGGGTGCGTGGCGCCGTCCCGCACGCCTCGACCGCAAAGCGCTTTTCGACCTCCGCGAGGAAGGCGGCGACGGACAGACCGTTCAGGTCCCGCACGACGCGATTGTAGTCGAATATGCGCAGATCCCCGTCGGGAAAGGCGACGGCCATAAAGTAATTGAATTCCTCGCTTCCGTCAAAGCCGGGGTGCGCGCCGCGGCGCTTTTCCCCCACCCGGTACGCCGAAGCGGAGCGGTGGTGTCCGTCGGCGATATACAAGGCGTCCACCTCCGCGAAAGCGCGGACGAGGGCATCCCGGACCTCGTCGTCCGTGACCCAGAGCGCGTGCCCCACGCCGTCCGCGCTCACGAAATCGTATGCGGGTGCGTGCGTGCGCGCAAAGTCGCCCGTCAAAGCGTCGATGCGCGCGTGCGCGCGGTATGTGAGGAACACGGGCTCCGTGTTCGCGTCGCAGACATCGAAATGCCGGATGCGATCCGCCTCCTTCTCGACGCGCGTGAGCTCATGGCGCTTTATGTCGCCCGATTCATAGGCGTCGATTGAAACGCAGCCGACCAAGCCGGTCTGCGTCCGGCCGTCCATCGTCTGCCTGTAGATGTAAAGCCTCGGCGCTTCCTCCCGAAAAAGGACCCCGTCCCGAACGAAGCCGTCCAGATTCTCCTTGGATCGTTCGTATACGCGCGCGTCGTAGGCGTCCGTGCCGTCCGGCAACTCGATCTCGGCGCGCGTCACGCGCAGGAAGCTGTACGCGTTCTCCCCCGCCATCGCTTTCGCCTCCGCCCGGTCCATCACGTCATAGGGCGGCGCGAGAACGCGCTCCGCAAGCGCCGCTTTGGGCCGCAAGGCCCTGAAAGGTCTTAAAATCGCCATATCTCTCTTTCCGATCCCTCTTCCGTTCAATTTTGGCTCCGCCCAAAATTGAAGCGCCAAAGGCGCGCGCGAAGCCTATCGCGCCGCGCCGCCGCGTGCGCCGCATATGATTCCCAGCACCAGCTCCGTCACCTCGTCCGCGCTCATATCCGTGGAATCGATCTCGTGCGCGCCCTCCGCCCGCACGAGGGGATGCAGGCTGCGATGCGAATCGTCGTAATCCCTCCGCTCGATATCCGCCAGCACGCGGTCAAAAGAAACGCTCGCATCCTTCTTTTGCAGTTCGAGAAAACGCCTGCGTGCGCGCTCTCGCGGCGAGGCCGTCAGAAAGAATTTGAACTCCGCGTTCGGAAACACGTTGCTGCCGATGTCGCGGCCGTCCATGAGCACGCTCTTGCGCGCCCCCATGGCCCTCTGCAACGCCACCAGCTTCTCCCGCACCGCAGGCAGGGCGGAGCAGGCCGAGGCCATGCGCGATATCTCGTCCGTGCGGATATCGCCGCTCACATCCCGCCCGTCCAAGCGGATGCGCCCGTCCGCAAAATCGATCTCCGTTTCCGCGAGCATGCGCGCGCGCCGCGCCGCGTCCGCGGGAGCCGTTCCGATCCCCTCCGCGAGCAGCTTGAGGCCGACGGCCCTGTACATGGCGCCCGTATCGATGTATTCAATCGCGAGCCGCGCCGCCACCGCCTTTGCCACCGTGCTCTTGCCCGCACCCGCCGGCCCGTCTATCGCCACACGATAAACGGACACGGACCCGCCGCAGGGGGTATCCTCCCGCGCAGTCATCCCGAACCCCCGGCGGCGGACGGCGACGAGCGCTTGAGCTTCCCGTTCGTCTTGAGCAGGCTCTCTATCTCGGAGATGAAGGTGTTCACGTCCGTGAACTGCCGGTAGACCGAGGCGAAACGCACGTAAGCCACCTCGTCGATCTCCTTCAGCTGCTCCATCACGAGCTCGCCGATGATCGCGCTCGACATCTCCTTTTCCATCATGTTGGTCAGGCCGCGCTCGATCTCCGCGACGATCTTTTCTATGACGGCCACGGGCACCGGCCGCTTCTCGCAGGCCTTGAGGACGCCGTTCATGATCTTGTTGCGATCAAAGCCCTCCCTGCTGCCGTCCTTCTTCACGACAACCAGCGGGATCTCCTCTATCTTCTCGTAGGTTGTAAAGCGTTTGCCACAGTCGCACTCGCGCCGCCGCCTGATCGCGTAGCCCTCTTCGGTGGGGCGGGAATCGATAACCCTCGTATCGTTGTTCTCACAGAACGGACATCTCATCTCCCACGTTCCTTTCTCGCCAAACGGCCCCCGTGCGAACGCGCGGGGGCCGGAGCTTCACCGAATGACGCGCGCCCTATTTGCCGGACGCCCTCTTCGCGGTTTCGCAAAGCTGCGCGAAGCCGCCGGCGTCCGCTATCGCCATTTCCGAAAGCATCTTCCGGTTGATCTCTATGCCCGATACCTTAAGTCCGTTCATCAGCTTGCTGTAGGAGAGGCCGTGCAGACGCGCGCCGGCGTTGATCCGCGTGATCCAAAGCCGTCTGAAGTCGCGCTTCCTGTGCTTCCTGCCGATATACGCCGATGCGAGCGAACGCATGACCGCCGGATTCGCCGCGCGGAACACCTTGCTGCGCGCGCCGTAGAAGCCCTTCGCCAGCTTCAATATCTTCTTGTGCCGCTTGTGCGCGTTGACGCCCTTTTTTACCCTTGCCATTTAACTCACCCCTTTCATTTGCTGAGCACCGCTTTGATTCTCTTGATATCCGCGCCGGTCAGGTAAGTCGCTTGACGCAGGCCCATCTTCCGCTTTGCGCTCTTCTTTGTGAGAATATGGCTCTTATACGCCTTGTTCCGTTTGATCTTTCCCGTACCCGTCAGCCTGAATCGCTTCATCGCCCCCCTGTGGGACTTCATCTTGTTGCGCATGCATAAACCTCCCGTAAGCTATACCGTGTTATTTGTCGTTCTTGGGCGCCATGACCATGATAAGGCTCCGGCCTTCAAACTCGGGCTTCTTCTCGATGACGCCGGCCGCGTCCGTGCGCTCGACGAAGCGCTTCATAACGTCGAGCCCCTTGGAGGAGTAATCCTTCTCCCGACCCCTGAAGCGCAGGCTTACCTTAACCTTGTCACCCTCCCTCAGGAATTTGGCGGCATTGCCCGCTTTAACGCTCAGGTCATGCTCTTCGATAAAGGTGGTGAGGCGAATCTCCTTGATCTGGATCGTTTTCTGCTTCTTGCGCGCTTCCTTTTCGCGCTTTTGCATCTCGTATCTGTACTTCCCGTAATCCAGAATCTTGCACACCGGCGGCTGTGCCTTCGGCGCGATGTTGACGAGATCCAGCTTCTTTTCATTCGCCAAATCGAGCGCCGCCCGCAGGCTCATAACGCCCAGCTGCGCTCCGTCGCTGTCCACTACCCGCACTTCCTTATCACGAATCTCTTCGTTGATCTGATTGTCCCTGCTGATGTTCGCACCTCCTATGTTTTTTTGTTGTGACGCCCCCCGGATCATTCGGCGGAAAGCCTTCCGCACACAGATGAAAAGAAAAAAGCGGACGCGTCCGCTTTCTCAAAACCGACAGGACCGCACCGCGCAAAACGCGAAGGCAAGCCCGCGATTTATAAACCCGCCGGCCGGGACCGACAAGGTGAGAAGCGAAGCACTTCTTCTTTGCTGTTGTTTTTATATTACACCGGATCGGGCAGGCGTGTCAACAAAAATTTCTCGCCATTTTGTCCATGAATACCTATTGGTTACTGCCCCAAAGTGAGCAAAAAACAAGCAGGGCAAGCGCGCGCCTGCCCTGCGATACATCCGTATGCGGCTTTCCGCGGGCTATATCGTCGCCGCGTCCCTTTTCAGAAGCGCCGCC
>JAITLA010000125.1 GCA_031278145.1 Eubacteriales Family XIII. Incertae Sedis bacterium | reverse complement strand
TCATTTGTGTAACACATACAATGTTGGAATTGCGCGATTTACCGGCACGGGCCACAGTGCCAAACCTGCCCAATACACAAAAGAACCGTCCCCGTGTGTACTTTGTCAGTGACCTCGCCCGACGCGCGGGGGGCCGGTGTGCGGCGCCTTGCAATGTCGCCCGTGCGCTACCGCTCGCAGCTGCGCATGGCGTGTATCGTTTCGTCGATCAGGCGATCAAGGTCCCAGCCCAGCATGGCCGCGCCCCGTTCGATGGTTTCTCTGGAACAGCCGGCCGCGAAATTCAGGGATTTGTACTTCTTTTTTACGGATTTCAGCTCCAGATCCCGCACGCTCTTCGAGGGGCGCATGATGGCGCAGGCCCAGATGAGGCCGGTCAGCTCGTCGGCGGCGTACAGCAGCTTCTCCATCTCGTGCTCCGGCGCGTATTCCACGGGCGACAGCCCGTAGCCGTGGCTGGCGATTGCGCGGATCAGATCGTGGCGCGCGCCCCGTTCCCGCAGCAGCTCCTGCACCTTGATGCAGTGCGCCTCCGGGTAGAGTTCAAAATCCAGATCGTGCAAAAGCCCCACCTGCGCCCAAAAATCGGCTTCCTCCGCGTAGCCCAGCCGTTCGGCGAAATACCGCATGACGCCCTCCAGCGTCAGCGCGTGCCGGAGGTGGAATTCCTCTTTGTTGTATTCCGCGAGAAGAGCCAGGGCTTCTTCTCTTGTAAAATCCGGTGTTCTTGTCATACCGCCTCCGTAATCAGCCAACCGCTTCGATAAACCTGTGCAGCATCGCCGCTTCGCCGCCGTCGGGGCTGCCCGCGAGGCGGTACACCACCGTGACGAACATGGCGCGCGTCATGGGCAGGGCCGGCGAGAAGGTGTTTTCGCTCGTCCCGTTGAACAAGCCTTGCGCGTAGGCGTATTCCACATCGCCGTAGAACCAGTCCGCCTCGGCCACGTCGACAAAGGGGATATGCGCGCCGCCGTCCGCCGGCGCGTCGCCGCCGGCATCCTTGTCCTCGTCCTCGGTCGCCGCCGTCGTGACGCTCCCCGGGGAAACGCCGTCCGGTGTCGCGGCGGGATTGACGGAAAAGCGCAGCTCGAAAATCTTTGCCTCAAAGGTCTTGTCGTACCACTCGGGAAGCGCGTCGGCGCGGCTGACCGTCACCGTCACGGTATGGCTCCCGATGGCGAGGCCCTTGAAGCTCTCCGGAACGCCTGTCACGTTTTGCGGCGCGGGCGTGGGACGCGCGGGGATGGACAGGTACAGCGGCAGGCTGTCCACGCGCACATCGCCCACGTCGTCCACGCGCCGTATTTCGAGCGTCTTGCCGAACCAGGCTTCGTCGATCCGGTATTGGCCGTCCGTGACGGTCACGGCGGCGCCGGCGGCGTGTAGTCCTCCACGATCTCGGATTCCGCGTCGCCGCCCGGCACCGGGACGACGATGTTGTCGCCCGCGTCGTTGAAGTATATGTCCGGCGCGTGTTCGTTGAACACATAGAACTGCCTCAGGAAGGTTTCCTGACAGGAACCGCCGCAGGCGGCGGTGAAGCCGATGTAGTATTGATTGCCGAGCGTGGCCTCGATGTCCGCCTCTATCGTCCTTATGGGAACCGACGGCTTTTCGGGCGCGTCGTTCAGGTAGAGCTTCATCTCGCCGTCCGCGGAGCTGTAGTCCACCCAGCCGTAGATGAGATAATTCGCTCCGCGGCTGTAGTTTTTATTTGGATCGGGAGCGAACAGCCGGCCGTATGTGGTGTACAGGGCGTCGTTTTCCCCGGTTCCTTCTCTTACGCCGTTTTCCCCGACCGATACGCTGGGTACCTTATCCACCGGATGGTGCGCATTTGAGCCGCCCGGATTGTAGTACGTATCGTACAGAAAGGCGTAGCTGTCCTTTATGCCGCCGTAGCCTATCAGCGAACCCGTCCCGCCCAGATTGTTTGCGTCCTTCGCGACGATGAAGGTCCAGCCGTCGGCCGGTCCCTCGTCGCCTCCGTAGTTGCCCATATACATCTGAAACAGGGCCGAGAAGCCGGTTTCGGAATAGATCCGGCGCGACAGGAAGGCGGCGCCGGCCTGGGTTTTGCTGTTCGGCACAAGCCGAATCGATCCGGTCTGGTTCCCCGTCGTAATGAGGGTTGCGCTGCCCGTCAGCTTGATCGCCTTGTCGAGCCCGACGGAGCTGTTGCCCGCGTTGAAGCCGCCGGGCCGCACGTCGAGGAACACCGTGCGTCCGACGCCGGCCGGAACGGAATCCGCCGCCTCCGCGGCGGGCGGCGCCGCCGGGAGCGCGAGCAGGAGCGCAAGCGCGAGCAGGAACGCGAAAACACGGCGTGGCACGCCGTATCCGGACGAGGGCGTCTTTTGTGTTTCCATGGCTTTACCTCTTGCGTGTGATACCTGTGCGCGTTATGTATATTTTCTCACGCAAGCGGATAAATGTCAATCTTTATAGGAAAAAGAAGAGGTTCCAAGAGTGTATCGGTGTTACTGTTCAAAGGTTCAATCAAAACTATTCAAACGCCGCGATAATTTCGTCCGGATCGGGTTCTGCCGGCCTATTTGGCTCCCGCAGCGTACTCGAAGCTACGTGAGGAAGGCAACACTCGGCTTCGCCTCGTTCCTCCGGTCGCTCCGCTCACTTCGCTGTCCGTTT
>JAITLA010000074.1 GCA_031278145.1 Eubacteriales Family XIII. Incertae Sedis bacterium | reverse complement strand
TTTCCAACGCCGCAAGCCAAGGTGTGCAGCCCGCAATCAACCCCGTGACGGAGAATGTGTTGACCGACCGGGGAATCGTTATGGTCGTTGACACCGCCCCCGGTCTTAACAAGCCCTATCAGGACAAAAACGGCGTGTTTTGGGTGAAATGCGGCGCAGACAGGCGCAAGGCGACCTCCCGCGAGGAGATACAGCGACTGTTTCAGTCGTCCGGCCTCATCCACGCGGACGAAAATCCCGTGCCTGGCGCCACCGTTGCCGATTTGGATACCGACCGCTTTTGGGATTTCTTCCGAAAAAGATTCGGTGAATCTCCGGAAAAGCAAGATATCCCCCTGCCGGATCTGCTGCGGAACATGAACCTGCTGAAAGGCGATTATTTGAATGTTTGCGCCGTCCTGATTTTTGCCAAGGCGCCCCAATACAAGCTGCCTGCGTTCATCGTCAGGGCCGGGGCCTTTGACGCGACCGATCTCAGCACAACGGCCTATGACGACAGCCGCGACATTGTGGGAAGATTGGCGGATGTTTTCCGGCAGACCGTCGGTTTCATTGTGTCCAATCTTCGGCATGTACAAGGCGATCAGGGCGTAAACAGCCTCGGAGTGCCGGAAATTCCGGCCGAATCGATTGAGGAGCTTGTTGCCAATGCGCTGATCCACCGCGATTATTTTATCTCCGCCCCTGTACGCGTGTTCGTTTTTCGGGACAGGGTGGAGATCCTCAGCCCCGGATGCCTGCCGAACAATCTGAGCGTCGAAAACATCAAAGCGGGAAACTCCATCGCGCGCAACCCCGTTTTGGCTTCGTTCGCAAACCATATCATCCCGTATCGCGGGTATGGATCGGGCATCATTCGGGCCTTGGCGAAATACCCGCATATCGATCTTATCAACGATACGGGCGGAAATTTGTTCAAGGCGATACTAAAGCGAGAGGGCCGCTGAACCGGGGTGCAAGAAAAAGGCGCGGGCGCCGCCGGAGCCCGCCCCCTCACCGATCCTGCGCGCGCGGCTCGGCCGCGAGCGCGTCCCGCACCCGCAGGGCTTCCGCTTCCGTCAGGTCGCGGCTCACGGCGAGGGGGCTTTCCAGCGTGATGCGCGCCGTCGCGGCGCCGAGCAGCAGGATGTCCTCCGTCGGCAGCCCGCGCAGGAGGCCGTAGGCCACGGCGGCGCAAAAGGCGTCCCCGGCGCCCGTGACGCTGCGGACCTCTGCGGGAAAGCCGCGCATGCGCGTCATCCCGCCTTCGTCGATGTGGCGGGCGCCGTCCTTGCCCATCGTCACGAACACCCGCTTCACACCCGCCGCGATCAGGCGGTCGCCTGCGGCGGCGAGCTCTTCCTCGCGGCGGATCTCGCATCCCGCCAGCGCGGCGAGCTCGCCGAGGTTTGCCTTGACGGCGTACAGGCGCGGCAGGATGCCGCGAAGGCGCCCCGCTTTCGCGACGGAAACCGCTTCACCGATCAGGAGGCTCTCGCTGTGCGCCGCGACGCAGCGCAGCGCGTCCTCCGTCAGGTTGGCGTCGAGGATCAAGAACCTGTGCGCGTTCAGGCGCTTTGCGGCCTCGGCCAGGAGGTCCAAGGGGATCGCCTCCGTCAGCGACATGTCCGACGCGGCCAGCAGCAGTTCCCCCCGCTTGTCGAGCAGATTGATGTAGGTGCAGGCGCGCGCGCCCTCCTTGACGTAGGAGAGGCGCGTGTCTATTCCGACCGCTTTGCAGGACGCGATCAGCTCGGCCGAGAGCGCGTCCGTGCCGAAGGCCGAAACGAGGCATACCTTGCGTCCGAGCCGCGCGAGGTTTTCCGCGACGTTGCGCCCGACCCCGCCGCAGCCCGTATGGATGCGGCTCGGGTTGGAATCATTTTGGCGCGCGTCGTCGAGCAGCCGGCCGGTGATGTCGTAGCTTGCGCCCCCGATCAGGGCGATACCGTCTTCCGTGCGCATCGATCAGGCCCCCGACCGGGCGCGCTACAGCGCGCAATAGGCGGATGCGATCTCTGCGGCGACGCGGCAGTTGTTCTCCACCAGACGGATGTTTGTTTCGAGGCTTGCGCCGCCGGTCGCTTCGAGGACCTTGCTGAGGATGAAGGGCGTGGTATCCTTGCCGTGCACGTGCCGCGCTTCCGCCTCGGCCAAGGCCCTTTCGATTGCGGCGTCGATGACCGCTTCCTCCATGGCGTGCGCTTCGGGGACCGGGCAGCCGACCAGCACCCCGCCGCGAAGGCCGATCTCCCACTTCGCCCGCAGCATTCGCGCGATCTCTGCGGCGTTCTCCATGCGGCAGTCGACGGCATAACCGCTTTTCCGCGTGTAGAAGGCCGGGAAATCGTCCGTCCGGTAGCCCAGCACCGGTACGCCCCAGGTTTCCAGGTATTCGAGCGTAAGCCCGATGTCGAGTATGCTCTTCGCCCCGGCGCAGACCACGCACACGTCACTCTGCGCAATCTGCGGCAGGTCGGCGGAGATGTCGAAGCTCTCCCGGCCGCCGCGATGTACGCCGCCGATGCCGCCCGTGGCGAATACGGGGATGCCCGCCATCTCCGATATGACGACGGCACTCGCGACGGTGGTGGCGCCGTCTTCCTTTGCGGAAATCGCTCGCGCGATATCCCGACGGCTCATTTTCAGCACCCGGCCGCGCTCGTTCATGCGGTCGATGTCCGCGCGGGAGAGCCCCACCTTGATGCGGCCCTCCACGACCGCGGTCGTGGCCGGCACCACCCCGCCTTCGCGGAGGATCGCCTCGCAGCTCGCCGCGCATTCCAGATTTCGCGGATGCGGCATGCCGTGGAAGATGATCGTGGATTCCAGCGCGACGACGGGTTTTTTTTCATGCAACGCCTGCCGCACCTCCGGCAGGATGTCGATATACTCTTGTAAGCTCATTGGATATTTCCCCCTAATATTTGGATTCGTAGATCCGGGCGCGCGGCTTCGCGCTTCATTTCATTGCGCGAACACGGCGTTTTCGAGCGGCGCGTTCGCGGCGCTGTAGAGGCCCGCGTCCGCGGCGAGAAACATGGCTGGGTTGACCGGCCGGTTTCCTATGCGTATCTCGTAATGCAGGTGCGGTCCCGTGGAATAGCCCGTGCTCCCCACCGCGCCGAGCGGCGCGCCCTTTTCCACCATATCGCCCGGCGCCGCGTCTATCCGGCTCAGATGGAAGTAATAGCTCTTCATCCCGCCGCCGTGTTCGAGGACGACGGTGTTTCCCGTGTTCAGCAGGCGTTCCGCCATGACCACGCGGCCGGCGTTCGGCGCGAACACGGGCGTACCCTCGCGGGCGGCGATGTCCATGCCGTTGTGGATGCGGGGGCGCGCGCGGTCGCCGTTCGTATAGCGCACGGTCCCGAATTCCGTGCTGATCGCGCCCGTCGTGGGGGGCATGAAAAGCCCGTGCCAGTAGCGCTCCGCGTCGTAGGTATCGAAGAGCGGCGGGATCTTCTCGCGGTACTCCCGGTACGCGGCGGGACTGCTCGACTCGCTTATTTCGGAGGCTTCGGTATCCACGATCAGATCCTGCTCAACGAAGTCGAAGGGGAGCACGGTAACCGCGACGACGAAATCATTGTCGCCCGCCCGCACAAGGACCTCGTAGCGGCCGGGGCTTTGGGTGTTGCCCACCGGAATCGCGGCGTACCACGCGTTCTCGCCGTCGGGCGTGAAGATTGCCATGCCGAGCTCGGTTTCCGCGCGCGGCAGGATCTCGGGCGGGACGTGCAGCAGGCGCAGGGAAACGATGTCCCCCTGTTCGAGCTCGAGGCGCCCCGTCAAAAGCATCGGATCGGGCTTCGGCTCGACCGTGAAGCCGCAGCGATAGAGAAAGCCGCCGTAGGCCTCTCCGGCCGCTTCGGGCGCGGAGCAGCGTATTTCGAGCGCGTATTCGCCGGCCTCGAGCACGGGGGCTTCCCACGCGGAGATCGCCTCGTCGAGGACGGGAACGTCATAGCGCAGAAGGCGCACGTGATGCGTGAAGCCCTGCGGCAGCGTGAGCGACAAAGCGAGGGGCGATTGGCCTATCGGCCCGAGCGCCGCCTCTGCGGCGGGGTCCTCCCTGTGCAAGCTCTTGCGGAGAAGCCCCTTGAACAGGGGCGCGTGCCATTCCGCCTCCGTGGGCGCAAGGCGCGTGCCCATGACGGTCGTCTGCGGATCGGGCGCAACGCGCCAGTCGAGGACCGTATAGGAATAAACGCCGTATCCGACAAGGCCGAACACGGCGATCAAAACGACGAAGAAAAACCTTCGCATACGTCATTCCTCCCGTTTCTCGTCGTCTTATGGTTTTGAGCGGCGCGCTTGCGTCGTCGTTACGGCGAAAAACTCCCCGCGAAGCCTCGCGGGGAGCCCAACGGGCCTTTGTTTTTCAACCTTCGGCCTTCCATAAGCCGTGCAGATTGCAGTATTCATAGACCGTAACGGGATCGGCGGCGCCGTCGAGGGCAAAGGCGGCTTCCGGCGCCGCGCCCGGCTTCAAAACGACGCGCTGCGTGCGCGCGCCCTGTTCCGCGACAATCCAATTGATGTAGTGCTTTTCTTCCATGGGGTGGCTGACGGCGCCGACCTTCACCTTGAGGGTCTTGCCGTCCCGTTCCAGAGCGGGCACGTGCTTTTCGCCCGCGCCGTCGGACGAATTGGCGTCGAGCTCGGTCATGTCCATGCCGCAGCAGTTCGGAACAACGCCCGCGTCCTCGATTGTATCAAATAAATTTCCGCATATTTCACATTGATAAAACTTTCTCATAGTATACTCCTCCGCCACGGCTTGCCCGAAGCTTTCCGCGCAAGCCATCCATGCATATGCTCTTTTGATGCGCGAACGGAAAAGGCCGCGCTCCCTGTGGCGCTTCCGTCCGGCAAACAACGCGGCACATAAATATTTTATATCAATTCGCGCGCGTATGCAATTGTTTTGGCGAAACTGTTCCGAGGAAAGTTTATACAGGGGTTACTCCGCCGCTTCCAGGAAGCGGTGCAGCACGGCCGCGACCTCGGCGCGCGTGGCCTTGCCCCGAGGGTCGAAGAGATCGCCGGGGCGGCCGTTCAGGACGCCGGCGGCGCAGAGCGTGTCAATCGCGTCCCGCGCGTAGGGCGCCGTCTGCGCGGCGTCCGCGAAGGCCGTGGCGGGGCGCACGGACGGCAATGTCTTGCCCGCCCTGTCCGCGTGGCGCGCGAGGACGGTCGCGAGGTCCTGCCGCGTGATGTCGGCCTCGGGCGCGGCGCGGCCGTCGCCCTCGCCCGTCAGGATGCCGCTCGCCGCCGCCCAGGCGGCGGCTTCGGCGTAGTAGGCGTCCGCCGGCAAATCGGAGAAGGCCGGGGCGTCCGCGGGCGGCGCGGGGTTGCCCGCCGCGCGGTGCAGCACGGTGACGAGCATACCGCGCGTCATGGGCGCGTTCGGGCCGAAGCTCGTCGAAGAAACACCGTTCATCAGCCCGTTCTCGACCACGTAGACCATGTCCGCGTAGTACCAAGCGTCCTCGTCCACGTCGCCGAAGGGGTTGTCAAAGGCGATGCGCAGCGCGGCGGCGAGGGGCGTGTCGGGGTCCGCGATCTCTATCGTGTAACCCGCCGGCACGAAGGCCGTGCTCCCGTCCCCGTAGGTGATCGTCGCGCCCGCGCCGCCGGCCGGGATCCGGACGATGCCCGCGCTCTCCACGGTCGCGCCTCCGGGCAGGGCGATGGATACACCGCCCGGCGTGCGTAGCGTGCCGCCCGTGTCCTCGGGGAAGCGGACGTTGCCGTTCGCGCTTACGACCGTGCCCGCGGGCGCTTCGATCTCGGTGCCGCCCCGGATGGTCGCGGTGCCGCCCAGCGGCAGGGTCAGGCTGCCGTCGGCGTTCTCCGTGGGCGCGCCGCCTGCGGGCGTGGCGGTGATTTGGGTTTCGCTCGCGGGGGTCTGCTGCGGCTGCGGCGTCTGCGCGGGTGTCTGCGTGGGGCCGCCGGAGGGGCCGCCGCTCGGGGGCTTTTCTTCGGTCACGGGCACGTCCGGATTGGGGTTGCCCGTCAGTTCGAGCGGGAATTTCTGCGCGGCGACGTGTTGGACGGCGGGGCCGCCGTTTGGATCGGGGATCATGAATTCCGCCGCCGCCGTGTGTTCGCCGTTGTCGAGGGCTTGGAGGGTTTTGGCGTAGACCGTGACGACGGTGCTGCCGTCGCGCGCGTCGTATTCGGCGTTCGGGTCCGTGGTGGGTCCGCGCGTCAG
>JAITLA010000064.1 GCA_031278145.1 Eubacteriales Family XIII. Incertae Sedis bacterium | reverse complement strand
ATCCAGTTTGCGAGGTTTCCGTGCTCGTCCACCTCGAGGGCGCCGAGTATCGTCGCGTCCACGTGTCCGCCCCGGATGATGCCGAAGGATGTGGCGCTGTCAAAGAACATCGCGCCCGGGTTCACCGTCACGTACTGCGCGCCGGCGTTGACGATATCCACGTCCTCGCCGCCCTGCGGCGCGGCCGCGCCCATGCCCATGATCCCGTTCTCGGACTGGAGGATGATCGTGACACCCTCCGGCAGGTAGTCCGCCACGAGCGTGGGCAGACCGATGCCGAGGTTGACCACGTCGCCGTTCTTCAGTTCCTGCGCGACCCTCGCCGCGATAAGCGCTTTTATATCTGCCATTGTTTCTCACCTCCCACAATTGCATCCACAAAGATCCCCGGCGTCACCACGTTGTTCGGATCGATCTCGCCGACCTCCACGATCTCACAGGCGCCGACGATGACATAATCCGCGGCGGCGGCCATCATCGGATTGAAGGTCCGCGTGGTTCCGTTGTAGGTGGTATTGCCGAATTTGTCGGTAACGGAGCCCCTTATAAACGCGAATTCCGCGCGGAGCGGCAGCTCCAGCAGATAGTCCTTGCCCTCCACCGTGATCACCCGCTTGCCCTCCGCGATGATCGTGCCGACGCCCGTGGGCGTCAGAAAGCCGCCGATGCCGAAGCCGCCCGACCGGATGCGTTCCGCCAGCGTGCCCTGCGGCACGAGATTGCAGATCAGCTTGTCCTCGGGCACATCGGTGTTCATGCGCCGCGCCACCTCGGGATTCAGGCCCACATGGGAGGCGATCAGGGTGTGAATCTGCCCGTTCGAAAGCAGCTTGCCGACGCCGCGCCCCGGCACGCCGGCATCGTTGCAGATGATCGTGAGATTCCTCGAACCCTTCCGCACAAGCGCGTCGATGAGTATTTCGGGGGTACCGCAGGCCATAAAACCGCCGACCATGATCGTCGCGCCGTCGCCTATCGCGGCGACGGCCGCATCGGCCGTTTTGATCTTGTCAATCATGTAAAGCTCCTCCTTGTTCTTTTTGTGATATTGTTTGCCGGGCGACGGATTTTGCGCATTATCACCCCCTTTGCGCCGGCGGAAACGATTTCGGCGCCGCCGCGCCTTTGCGATCCGGCGGCACGACGCCGTTTATCCCCGCGCGAGCTCGTTGAGATACGCAAGCTCCCGACGGGTCATGCCTCTGTAATGACCTTCCTTGAGGTGTCCCAGCAGGATCTCCCCCACGGCCACGCGCTCGAGCTCGACCACCCTGTTGCCGACTGCGGCGAACATCCTGCGGACCTGACGGTTTTTCCCCTCGAGTATGCGAATTTCGACCGTCGTCGTGCCCTTCGTCTGCCGTAGCACCCGCAGCCGGGCGGGCGCGGTGACAAAACCGCCGAGGTCCACGCCCCGCCGCAGGCGGGCGATGCGCGCATCGGACAGGTGCCCGCTGACCGTCGCGCGATAGGTCTTGTGTATCGCGTGCTTCGGATGCGCCAGCAGCTGCGAGAGCGCGCCGTCGTTCGTCAGGATCAAAAGGCCCCTCGTATCGCAGTCCAAGCGGCCCACGGGGAATATGCGCTCCGGTATGTCGCCGACGAGATCCATGACCGTCGGGCGGTTCTGCGCGTCGCCGACGGAGGTGAGGTAGCCCTTGGGTTTGTTCAAAACGATGCAGACGCGCTTGTCCGCGGGGCTTATGACGCGGCCGTTCACCTCCACGACGTCGCCATCCCGCACGTCGCAGCCCGGCCCGCGCACGACGCACCCGTTCAGCCGCACGGCGCCGCTCTCCGTCAGCGCGTCCGCCTTGCGGCGGCTGCAAACGCCCGCAGCCGCGATGTATCTGTTCAAACGCATCCCCGTCGTCCCCTCCGTCCCAATCCGGCCGCAGACCCAAGAACCGTCCGGCCGGCCCGCCGCGCGCGGGACGCGCAGCCTTCGTTCCCTTCGTTCATATGATAGTATATACCAAGCGGCCTTGCATGTAAATACCAAAGAAAATACAGGAAACACAAGAATATGATTCAAGGTAAAAAATACTGTGTTGTTTCCGACGCGAAAATCGGGTATAATAGCTGACTATACAGGGGGTGTACTTATGTTACCGACGAGCTTCGATACACTTGACGATAGATATTCCGAAATCACCCCGGAGATTGAACGGCTTGCGAAGCTGTGCATCGAAAACGGCCGCATCGACGCCGCGCTCTACACGAAGCATCGCGTGAACCGCGGGCTTCGCGATCTGGAGGGCAACGGCGTTCTGACGGGCTTGACGGAGATATCGGAAATCCAAGCCTTCGATACGTCCTCGGGCAAAAAGCTTCCGATAGAAGGCAAGCTCTTCTTTCGCGGCGTCGATGTGGAGGACTTTGTAAGGGGTTTCATACGCGAACAGCGCTTCGGCTTCGAGGAATGCGCCTATCTGCTGATCTTCGGAAGACTGCCGACCAAGGGGCAGCTCGCGGACTTCACGCGGCTCCTCGAGCAGTACAGGACCCTGCCCACGAGCTTCGTCCGCGACATCATCATGAAGGCGCCGAACGCGGACATGATGAACACGCTGGCGCGCAGCGTGCTCACGCTGCACTCCTACGACACGCGGGCCAACGACACCGACATCCCAAACGTGCTGCGGCAGTCCCTGCTTCTGACGGCGGTCTTTCCGCTCCTGTCCGTCTACGGATACCAGGCCTTCCGCCATTACTTCGCGGGGGACGACCTCTTCATACACACGCCGAAGGCCGGCCTCTCCGCAGCGGAGAACATCCTGCAGATGCTCCGCAAGGACGGAAGCTACACCGAGCTCGAGGCCCGCATCCTCGACGTGGCCCTCGTGCTGCACGCGGAGCACGGCGGCGGCAACAACTCCACCTTCACGACCCATGTGGTGTCCTCCTCCGGGACGGACACGTATTCCTCCGTCGCGGCGTCCATCTGCTCGCTGAAGGGCCCCAAGCACGGCGGAGCGAACATCAAGGTCGTCCGCATGTTCGAGGATCTGAAGGCGAGCGTGAAGGACTGGGCGGACGACGAGGAACTGGAACGCTACCTGCGCGCCCTGCTCCACGGCGAGGCTTTCGACAAGGCGGGCCTGATCTACGGCATGGGTCACGCGGTTTATTCGCTGTCGGATCCGCGCGCGAATATCTTCAAATACTTCGTGGAAAATCTGTCGAAGGAGAAGGAGCGGCTGGACGAGTACAAGCTCTACAACAGCGTACAGCGGCTCGCGGCCAAGGTGATCGCGGAGGAACGCGAGATCTACAAGGGCGTCAGCGCCAACATCGACTTCTACAGCGGCTTCGTATACAGCATGCTCGACCTGCCGCTCGAGCTCTACACGCCCATATTCGCAATCGCGCGCATAGCGGGCTGGAGCGCGCACCGCATAGAGGAACTGATCAACGCCGGCAAGATCATCCGCCCCGCGTACAGAAATGTTTCGGAGCGCATCCCCTACGCGCCTATCGCAGAAAGGTGATCTGCTCCGCCTCGTCCGCCTCCGCGCGCTCCGGCTCGTGGATCGCGTCCTCTATATCCTCGATCTCCGGCAAGTCCTTCAGGCTTTCAAAATCGAAATGCCGCAGAAAGCCCTTTGTCGTGCCGTACAGTATGGGCCGGCCTATGGCGCTCGATCTGCCCACCTCCTCGACGAGCTCCTTCTTCATGAGCCCCTCGACGACGCGCTCGCTCTTGACGCCGCGGATCATGTCGATCTCGCCCTTGCTCACGGGTTGCCGGTAAGCGATGATCGCGAGCACCTCAAGCGCCGCCGGCGAGAGCCGCTTCTCCTTGGCGGGCGTGCACAGCCTCTGCAGGTAATCGAAATTCTCCGGCCGCGTGACGAAGCGGAAGGCCCCGTCCGTTTCGCGCACGGACAGACCGCGCCCCGCCTCGTCGTATTCCCGTTGGAGCTCCTTGAAATACGCGTAGGCCGTTTTCCCGTCTATCTGCACGACCTCCGCCGCCGTCCTCGCGTCGAGCGGTTCCCCCCATATGAACATCATGGATTCAAAGGCTGATTTTATCGCGTTTTTATTCGACATACAAAGGCATCTCCTTCTCGCAGAGCTCCACCGTGATTTCGGCGAAGCTGCCGTTCTGCCGCGCCCGCACCGTTCGATTTCGAATCATCTCGAGCAGGGCGACAAAGGTCAAAATCATCTCGGAGCGATCCGCCTTGCGCCTCAAAAGCTCCCGGAAGCCCAGCCTTCCCGCCTTCCCGAACGCGAACAAGCCCTCGATGTAGGACATGCGCGTTTCCGTCGTTTCGCGCTCCCGCTCGGTGCGCGCATAGATGGTGCGGATCTCGTCCACCCGCCGCTTCCTGTCCAGGAATGCGCGGAAGGCCCGCGCGAAACGCACAGGGTCCATGCGAAGGTATTCGTCCGGCTCGTTCGTATACGGCTGCAGATCCTCCGCCGGCTTTTCAAAGAGGCGGCGCGCCCGGTCCTCCCGCTCCGAAAGGAGCTCGGCCGCCGATTTGAACTTCTTGTACAAGAGCAGCTTCATGACGAGCTCGCCGCGCGGGTCCTCCTCCGCCGCGGCGTCCGCCGTGCCGCCGCGCGGCAGCAGCATCCTCGATTTCAATTCGATGAGGCTCGCCGCCAAGACCATGAATTCGCCGCCGAGCGCCGGATCGCGCAGGCGCATTTCCTCCAAATACGACAGATAGCCCTCCGTAATCTGCGAAACCTGTATGTCGTAGATGTTCATCTCGGCATTCTCGATCAGATAACAGAGCAGATCGAAGGGTCCTTCAAAATTGTCCGTCTTGACCTTGTACGACATGTTCTCCCTCCGGGGCGGCAAGCGCCCGCGGGATATCGGCCGGCCCCGCGCCGCAAAGAAGCCGGGCCGGTTCGAAGCGTGCCCGCTGCGCGTTCGCCTTGCGCCCGTTCCGCTCTATTATACCCAAAAGACCGCGCCTTGACAATAGCCGAATCGGCGAAAAGCAACGGCGACAAAATTATCGCTTCGGCTATCTTTGCTCCCTTGCGCTTCCGATGGAAAAGTTGTAGAATATATTGTACTGTACCCGACAACCAACATATCGGAGCCGAATATGGTAAAATACGTCCGCATCGCCGCCTTGGTCGTGATCGACGCGATCACGATCAATATTTCCTTCATATTGTCCTATCTCATGCGCTTTGACTTCCACGTGGAGTCGGAGCTCTTTCTGAATTATATCTCCGCCTATGCGGACAATATATTCATCCTCACCGCCACGGAGATCGTCGTGTTCTTCGTCTGCGGCCTGTATCAGAGCCTTTGGCGCTACGCGGGCGCGGAGGAGATCGTGAAGATCTTTGCCACGACCGCCATCGCGATCCTCGTTTGCATCAGCTACATGCATTTCACGCAGCAGTCCGTGCCGCGGAGCGTGTTCATCATGAGCTTTGTTCTGAACGTCTTCTTCGTGGGCGGCGTCCGCATCATGTACCGGCTGTTTCGAACGATAAGACAGCAGCAGAGCTTCAACCTTCGCGGCGTATTGGCCAGATTCGGAAGGCTGGAGCTTATCGGCGGCAGCGTTTCCAAGGTGATGGTCGTGGGCGCGGGCGACGCGGGCGCCTCGATGATACGGGAGATACGGCGGCATCCCGAATACGGCAAGAAGGTTGCCGTGGCCATGGACGACGATCCGAGCAAGCGGGGCAAGCGCATCATCGGCGTCAAGGTGGCCGGCGGCCGGAAGGAGATCCGCAGCACGGCGCGGCGCTACGGCGTGGACGAGATCATCATCGCCATCCCGTCGGCCACGAAGAAGGAGATCCAGAGCATCGTCAACGAGTGCAACAAGACGCGCTGCAAGCTCAAGATCCTGCCGGGCCTCATAGATCTGATCAACGAGAACGTCAGCATCAATACGCTGCGCGACGTGGACATAGAGGACCTGCTGGGCAGGGATCCCGTGCAGGTGAACCTGCGGGAGATCAGCGGCTACATCGAGGGGCGCATCGTCATGGTGACGGGCGGCGGCGGTTCCATCGGCGCGGAGCTGTGCCGCCAGATTGCGCGCTTTCGCCCGCGGCGGCTCGTGGCGGTCGATATCTACGAAAACTCCATCTTCGAGCTGGCGGAAGAGATGAAGACCCGTTTTCCGACGCTCGCCTTCGAGGTGGCCGTCGCCTCGGTGCGGAGCCGCGCCCGCATGGAGGACGTATTCCGCAAATACATGCCGCACGTCATCTTCCACGCGGCGGCCCACAAGCACGTACCCCTCATGGAGATGAATCCCAAGGAGGCCGTGGTCAACAACATCCTCGGAACCGCCAATATGGTCGCCTTGGCGGACGCCTTCGCCGTCGAACGCTTTGTCATGATCTCCACGGACAAGGCCGTGAATCCGACAAACGTGATGGGCGCCACGAAGCGGATTGCGGAGATGATCCTGCAGGAAAAAAACCGCAGCTCCAAGACCACGCATTTTACCGTCGTGCGCTTCGGCAACGTGCTCGGCAGCAACGGCAGCGTGATTCCGATATTCCGAAAGCAGATCGAAAACGGGGGGCCCGTCACCGTGACGCATCCCGAGGTCACGCGCTACTTCATGACCATACCGGAGGCGGTGCAGCTCGTGATCCAGGCGGGCGCGATGGCCGAGCGGAGCGGGATGTTCATCCTCGACATGGGCGATCCGATCCGCATCACGGACCTCGCGGAGAACGTCATCAGGCTTTCCGGCTACAGGCCCTATGAGGACATCGACATCGTGTTCACGCGGCTTCGCCCCGGCGAGAAGCTGCACGAGGAATTGATTCTGGAAAGCGAATCGGCCAAGCCCACGAGCCACGAAAAGATCTTCACGGGCACGCCGCCGCCGCCCTCGGAGGCCCTGCTCGCGCTGCTCCGCGACGCGCGTCCGCTCGAGGGGATCGTGTACGACAGCGTGATGGGCATGAAGGACGAGCAGGTGAAGGAATGGCTTCACACCCTGGCGCCCACCTATACGATAATGAAGAGGAATCCGGAAATGAGAGGAGTTGTGATCGAAAATGACGAAGAACAATAGTGCGAAAGGGGTCCTGCGTCTGGAGCTCTTGGGCTGTCCCGCCGCGCCCGCCGCTTCCCTTGCGCGCATCGAGGCGATCCACGCGGGCCTTGCCTCGGGGCGGGAAGCCTTCACGGGCTGGATCGATTTGCCGCACCGGGCGGAAAGCGAGGAAACGGCGCGCATCAAGGAGGTCGCCGCGCGCATCGGATCGCAGTGCGAGGCGCTGGTGGTGATCGGCATAGGCGGCTCCTATCTCGGCGCGCGGGCGGCGCTCGAGATCTGCGGCAAATACCACGCGGCGCCGAATTCCCCCGCAATCCTGTTCGCCGGCTTGAACATCAGCGGCACCTACCACGCGGAGCTGCTCGCCGATATCGAGGACAAGGACATCTGCCTCTGCGTCATATCCAAGTCCGGGACCACGACGGAGCCCAACATCGCCTTCGCCGTGCTCAAGGATCTCTTGATCGCCCGCTACGGCAAGGCGGAGGCCGCGAAGCGCATCTACGCAATCACCGATCCCGCGGGCGGAACGCTGCGTGCGGAAACGGAGGCGGAGGGCTATGAAAGCTTCGTCATCCCGCCCGACGTCGGCGGCAGGTATTCCGTGCTCAGTCCCGTGGGCTTGCTGCCCCTGGCCGCCGCGGGCATCGACATCGGGGCGCTGCTGGCCGGCGCGCGAAGGGCGGCGGAGGCCGATCTGCGCGGCCTGGCCGCGCGTCTGGCCGCCACGCGAAAGGCCCTGCTGGACGGCGGCAAGACGGTTGAGATCTTCGAGCACTACGAGCCCGCCCTGTTCTTCTTCGCCGAATGGCTGAAGCAGCTCAACGGCGAGAGCGAGGGCAAGAACGGAACGGGGCTCTTCCCCGCCGCGCTCTCGTTCAGCACGGATCTGCATTCCATGGGCCAATTCCTGCAGGAAGGCAATCCGATATTCTTCGAAACCCTGCTGGACGTCCTCGCGCCCCCGCGCGATCTGATCGTGCCGGCGGGCGCCGATCCGCTGCTCGCGGGCAAGAGCATGAACGAGATCAACCGCGCCGCCACAGAGGGCGTCATCGCGGCGCATAGGGCCGCGGACATCCCCATCGTGCGCGTGGGCATCCCGGATCTGTCGCCCCACAGCTTCGGCCAGCTCGTCTACTTCTTCGAGCTGAGCTGCGCGTACACGGGCAGGCTCATGGGCGTCAATCCCTTTGACCAGCCAGGCGTGGAACAATACAAGCGGGAGATGAAACGGCTATTGACAAATAATTAACAATGTTGTAGTATGGGAATAGGCAAACGCATCGCATTTTTTAATGGAAAGAGAGGGGACAAAATGAAAAAGATAGGCGTATTAGGAACGGGCACCATGGGTGCGGGCATCATTCAGATTCTTGCGCAGACCGGCTATGAGGTGGTCCTGCGGGCCAGGCGGCAGAGCTCCGTGGACGGCGGCATCGCCACGGTCACGAAGAACCTCGAAAAGCTGGTCGCGAAGGAGCGGCTCGGCGCGGCGGACAAGGACGCCATCCTCGCGCGCGTCAAGGGCTCGACGGACATCGGCATCGTCGCGGACGCGGATCTGATCATCGAAGCGGCCACGGAGGATCTGGAATCCAAGAAGGCCCTGTTCGCGGAGCTCGACAAGCTTTGCAAACCGGAGGCCATCATCGCGACAAACACCTCGGCGCTGTCCATCACGGAGATCGCGTCCGCGACCGGCCGGCCGGACAAGATCATCGGCATGCATTTCTTCAATCCGGTGCCCGCCATGAAGCTGATCGAGATCATCAAGGGGCTGGCGACCTCGGAGGCAACGAAGAAGATTATCGTGGACCTTGCCGTGGAGCTCGGCAAGACCCCCGTGGAGGTCAACGAGGCGCCCGGCTTTGTCGTGAACCGGATCCTGGTTCCGATGATCAACGAAGCCGCGGGCATACTGGCCGACGGCGTGGCTTCGGCCGCCGACATCGACGAGGCCATGAAGCTCGGCGCAAACCATCCGATGGGCCCCTTGGCGCTCGGGGATCTGATCGGCCTCGACGTATGCCTCGCCATCATGGAATCGATGTACGCGGAGTTCGGCGACGGCAAATACAGGCCGCACCCGCTGCTTCGCAAGAAGGTGCGCGGCGGGGAGCTCGGCAGGAAATCCGGAAAAGGCTTCTTTGCGTACCGCTGAACCTAGGCGGGAAATCCGGAAAGGGCTTCTTTGCGTATCGCCGGGCCTCGGCGGGACGCGAGGGGACGCGCCCGCAGGGGCGCCGTCCGGGTTTTGAAGTAACGGAAGGAAAGGTTCCGTGCTTAGGGCAACCCAAAGTTGCCTTTCATGGAACCTTTTCTTTTATTGGCATGTCCAATACCGGTATTATATTTACGATTCCAAAAGCGACAAAAGGAGCGAGCGAATGAGATCGCGCAAACCAAAGGACGCCACGAGCGCCGCGAGGGGGACGCCCGTGGGTTTTAAGTTCGTCGGCGGGGCGGGGAGGAAGCGGGGCTTCGGCCTTATAAAGACGTTTTTGATAGGCTTTCTCATATTTGTGGGCCTGTTGGTCCCGTCGATGTTCGGGCTCTCGAAGCTGGCCGAAAAGCCGATCTTCGACGGCGCCGGGGCGCTGTCCGATGCGCAACTCGACCCGAGCGATCCGAACTACGATATCTTTGCGGACACCGACCGCTTGAACATACTGCTGCTCGGCGTCAACGGCAATCTGACCGACACGATCATGCTCGGCAGCTACAACCTGAAGGATCAGCGGGCGGACCTCATTTCCATACCGCGGGATACCTATTACGAACGGCCCGACGCAAAGACCGCGGCGCAGAAGCGGATCAACGCCGTCTACGGCGCGAAGGGCGTGGACGGAACCGCAGCCGCCGTGCGGGACATACTGGGCGGAATACCGATCCACTATTACGCGCTCGTGCGATTCGAGGGGGTGGCCAAGGTCATCGACGCGATGGGCGGCGTCACCGTGAACATCCCCATCGACATGAACTACGACGACGCCTACGCCAAGCCACCGCTCCACATCCATTTCAAAAAAGGGGAGCAGAAGCTGAACGGGGAAGACGCCGTCAAATTCCTGCGCTTCCGTAAAAACAACGGCGGCGGGGGCTATCCCGATCAGGACATCGGACGGACGGCGACGCAGCGCGAATTCATGAAGGCGGCCTTCAAGCAGGCCATGGGCTTCAACCTGCCGGACGTCGTCGGTACCGTTATGGAGAACGTGGAATCCGATCTGACAATCGGCACGGCCGGCAAGCTCGCGCTCAAGGCCGCGGGCCTCGACGCGGCGGACATCCTCGGGCATTATCTGGAGGGCAAATCCGGCATGCGGGACGGCGTGTCCTACTGGTTTATCGACGAGGACGCCGTCGCGGCGATGATCGACGGCATCTACAATCCGCCGGCCCCCGAGGAAACGGCGCCCGAAGCGTCGGCGGACGGGACATCCGCCGGGGAGGACGCGGCGTAGCCGCTACGCGTTGCGCCCGCCTTCCGCGCAAAAGCGCCGCCAAGCCTCCAAAACATCCGCGAGCGCGTCTGCGCAGTCCGCGTAGGCGCTCAGGTTGATCGCGCACGCGGCCTCGCAGCGCTTGAACCAAGTGATCTGCCGCTTGGCGTAGCGCCTGCTGTTCCGCTTGATCAGCGCGGTTGCGTAATCGAGTTCGTATGCGCCGCGCAGATATCCGAGAAGCTCCTTGTAGCCGATGCCCTGCATCGCGATATGCGACTCCGACAGGCCCCGCGCCGCCAGCGCTTCCACCTCGCGGACGAGGCCCGCCGCAAGCAGTGCGTCCGTCCTTCGCTCGATGCGCGCGTACAGATCCGCGCGGTCGCGCGTGAGGTACACGAGCATGGGGCGTATCGCGCGCCAAGGCGCGAGCGGCGACGCGGAAAAGGGGCGCGGGACGCCCGCGCTCTCCAATATTTCGAGCGCGCGCACGATCCGCTTCACGTTGTTCGGATGAATGCGCGCGGCCGCCTCCTTGTCCGCGGCGCGCAGGCGCTCGTGCAGGTGGGCGGGGCCGCGCTCCGCGGCCTCGCGCAGGAGGCTTTCGCGAAAATCGCGCCCGCGCGGCGGGGTCGAAAAGTCCATGTCCCGCAGCACGGCGTTCACGTAGAGGCCCGTGCCACCCGCGAGGATGGGCAGGCGACCGCGCTCCGCGATGTCGAGGATCGCGTCGCGCGCGCGTTTTTGATATTCCGCGACGGAAAAGGGCAAGGCCGGGTCCGCAAAGTCTATCAGGTGATGCACGGCCTCGCGCCGCTCCTTTGCCGTCGGCTTTGCCGTGCCGATGTCCATGCCGCGATAGATCTGCATGGAATCCGCCGAAACGATCTCGCCCGAAAGGGCGTGCGCAAGCGCCGTCGCCAGCTTTGTTTTTCCGACGGCCGTCGGGCCGACGATTGCGAGCAGTTCAATCATGGCATCCTTCTGCGGGGCGGTGATGGCGGCTTGATGGTGCGGGGAGGGCGGTTCGATTTATATGGTACCGCAAAATCGGCGCGTTTACAACCAAAATATTTATGGAGGACCCCTTATGGAATTCACGGAGTTGATCGCAAAACGGAGAAGCGTGCGCCGCTACGCACCGGGGGATATCCCCCTGTCCGATATCGAGGCGCTGGTGGATGCGGCGCGCATGGCGCCGTCGGCCAAAAACCTGCGGCAGATGCATTTCATCGCCGTGAAGAACCGCGCGCTGATCCGGGAGATCGGTGACGCGATTGCGGAGGAAAACGAGCGGATATGCCGCATCCTCGCCGCGACGGACGCGCGGCGCGCGGAGGCGTTCCGCGCGGACATGCGGGAATGCGCGCTGTTCCTTCTCGACGCGCCGCTGCTGCTTGCGGTTATGGCAAGGCCCTACGCGCCCGAGTGGTACGGCGCGGCGGACCTCGTGGGCGAGGACGGGGCGCGGCGCATCGTGGAGAAGAGCCCCGATATGCAGAGCCTCGGCGCGGCCCTTGCGCACCTCGCGCTGCGCGCGACGGAGCTCGGCTACGGCGCCTGTCAGATCACGAGCGCGAACTACGCGGACAAGAATGTCGCGGCGCTCCTGCGGGCGCGGGCGGGCTTCGACAAGCCCGGCTACGCCCTGACCGCGTTCGTTTCGGTGGGCGTTCCGGCCGAGGAATCGCCGGCGCCCCCGCGCAAGCCGCTCCCCGCAATCCTGACGGTGATCGAGTAGCCGGCCGGGCCGGGGCCCTGCCGCCGTCATTGCGCGGAACAAAGTGACGAAGTACCCGTTCGCAATGAATACAAGGAAACGTATATGACGACAATGGATTGCCTGCTGATTGCAGAGGCAACGGAATATGAATTCAAGTCCGAGATCGAGACCGCCAAGCCGAAAAGCTGGCTGAAAACCGTCAGCGCCTACGCGAACGGGCAAGGCGGAAGCTTCTTCTACGGTGTGGAGGACGACGGCACGGTAGTCGGCCTTGACAACATAAAGGCGACCACAGAGAAAATACGCAACCTGATAAAGGAACGTGTGTCACCGGTTCCTGAGTTTGGACTGAAGCCGCATCGCACCGAGGATGGAAAAGCAGTCCTCGAACTGCGAATTGCGCGCGGCGAGATACCACCGTATTACTATGTGGGCGATGGCAACACGACGGCCTATGTGCGTATCGGCGACGAGAGCGTCCCTGCGTCTCCGCAGCAACTCGGCGAGCTTGTGCGGCGCGGCAAGAACATCACATTCGAATCGCTGCCAACGGATTACAAAAAGGCGGATCTGACCTTCACGGTCTTCGAGGCCGCTTATAAAAGTGCCACGAAAAAACCACTCCCTTCTGAGGCGTATACCTCGTTTGGGATGTACAAGCCCGACGGCATCCTGACCTATGCCGGCTTGCTTTTCGCCGATGACTGTCCGCTCCTGCAATCGCGGGTTTTCTGCACCCACTGGGACGGGCTGTCCAAAGGCTCGCTGCGTGACGCAATCGATTCCGAGGAGTTTGAAGGAGACATCGTATCCCTGCTCCGCAACAGCCACAACTTCGTGCGCCTGAATTCCAAGGTCAGATGGGAAAAGAAGTCCGACCACCGCGTGGACAAGCCGGACTACGCAGACAGGGCTGTCTTCGAAGGTATCTCCAACGCCCTTATGCATCGCGACTATGCCGTGGTGGGAAGCGAGATACACGTCGATATGTACGATGACCGGCTCGACATCTATTCTCCCGGCGGCATGGTGGACGGTTCGCTCATTCAGGATTGGGATATAGAAACCGTGCCGTCAATTAGGCGCAACCCGACCATCGCGGATATCTTCCACAGGCTTGATTTCGCAGAGAGGCAAGGCAGCGGCCTGAAGCGAATCCGCGAGGAGACATCGCTCCTTGCGGGGTATACGGAAGAGTACGAGCCGCAATTCCGCTCTACGGCATCGGCATTTCACGTCATCTTGAAGAACATGAATTATCTTCCCACGACTTCCGTAGTGGAAGTCGGTACGGAAGATGGTACGGAAGTCAAGCTCGCGCAAGAGAAGCTTGAAGCACTGCTCGAATTCTGCGGCGAGCCGCGAAGCCGCAAGGAAATGCAGGGCTTCTGCGAAATCAAGACCGACGAGTACTTCCGCAAGAACATCATCCTGCCAATGCTCGCCAAGGGCTTGATTCGCATGACCCTCCCCGACAAACCGAATAGCCGCAACCAGCAATACGTGCGAACGTATTCCCGGAGTTTCGAAGATACGGCATCGGAACGAAGATGCTGAGAAGGGTGCTTGCGTAGGAGTGGGATCTGGGGCGCGGGTTCGATGCTTCCGGCGTGAAGCGGACCGCCATGCGTTTGTCGGCGACTTTTACGGGGGTGCAGGTGATCAGGGTGCAGCAGGCGAAGCCCTGATTCATGATCACGCTCCAGTCGGTCGGTTCGATGACTTTTCTGTCCAGGAAGAGGTAGGTGTGGCGCTTGCCGCCGTAGAGAAGGTAAAGGCGGTCGCCTTCGACGAGTTTGTCGAGGTCGTAGAAGAATTTGCGGGAGCGGTGGCCCGCGATGCTCACGTTGCGGTCGCCCCGGCCCGGCATTTCGGAGTATTCGAACAGGCTCGGGCCGCGGTTCAGCGCGGCGCGCGAGGTGCCGTCGCTCACGGGCATCTCCAGATTGAGCCTCGGAACGATGAGCGTCATGTCGCCGTCAAGGTAGTCCGCCCGCTCGCCCGTGATGTACAGGAGGCCGCTCAGGTCCGCGTCCGCCGGCATTTCCACGTAGGTGATGTCAGCGGTTTCGGGGGTGTCGAGCGCGCTTTCGACGAAGTCCCTGCCTATCAGGCGGTCTATGAAGGCGTCCAGAAAGTTGTCCGGCCGATAGGGGCGCGTCAGCTCGAAGACGAGCGCGAGGGCCGCCAAGGCGATGAGCGCGGCCAGCGGTCGCCGCAGCCACGCGAGGCGGAAGCTTGTTCGCACGGTCGGGTTCTCTCCTTTGTCATGCGGCAAGGGGCGCATGCGCGCCCCTTGCTTATATGGAACAGGAGAAAGGGATGACCGGCCCGGCTCGGCGCCGCGCGGGGCAAAGCCACCGCGTTGAGCCGGGACGGAGCCATCGCGCGAAGGCGCGGCGGCTTTGTTCCCGCTGTTCCCGATTGTTTGTCGCGACGTGAAGGCGCGAGGGGCGCGGGTTGTGCGCACCTTGCGGCCCGCGCGCCCGAAGGGCGCGGGGGCTTTCGCGTTCAGGCCGCCTTGTTTGCTTTTTTGCGGCTTCTGGCGCCGATTGCGATGTAGAGCGCGACGAGCACCACGAGCGCGAGGGCCGCGGGCGTGGCGTAGGTCATCAGTCCGCCCGTCTGCGGCAGGGCCAGCGGGGTTTCGGGGTCCGCTATGATCACGACCTCGGGATC
>JAITLA010000053.1 GCA_031278145.1 Eubacteriales Family XIII. Incertae Sedis bacterium | reverse complement strand
GCGGGCACGCAGCCCATCTCGCAGAGCAGACCGGAGATGGTTTCGGAATCCCGCTCGTTCATCTGACAGCCCATCGTTTCCGTCAGATACGCGGGCGGACGCCCGTGCGCTTCGCGGTACGCGCGCAGATATTCCCGCCATTCCGCCTTATGCTTTTGAGGCTCTGTGCCGCAAATATTCCCGACTTCCTTTTGCACCTTCAGAAACACCCTGCCCGACGCCGATTGCAAGACGTCCTTCTTCGATGGGATTGTCCGTTGATGGGCTTGTTCGATCAACCCGCGCCGTTTTGCCGAGGGATCGCTACCGCAGATACTCGTCCTTGAACTTCTTCTTGATCAGGCGTTCGAGGCGGGAGATGGTCATCTGGGAAACGCCCATCTCGTCCGCGATCTCCTGCTGCGTGTTGTTGTTGATGAAGCGCAGGTGGAAGATCTCCTTCTCCTTCTCGCTCAAGCCGTCCAGCACCTTCTTGATGATCTCCGCGTTCTCAAAGCTCGCGTAGCCCTTGTCCTCTATGCCCGTAAAGCGTTCGAGCGACGGAATCTCGCCCTGCTCGCCGATCTCCTCCACGCTCTGGTTCAGGGAGTACGCGCCGTAGGCCCGGCCGCTTTCGAGCGCTTCCAGTACGTCCTCCTCGCTGTGGCCGAGCGCCTCCGCCAGCTCCGGCACGGTCGGATTTCTGAACAATTTCCCGTAGAGATCCTCCTTGACCGCGGGGATCTGCGAGGAGATCTCCTTGAGGCGGCGCGGCACCTTCATGGCCCAGCCCTTGTCGCGAAAATAGCGCTTGATCTCGCCGATGATGGTCGGCGTCGCAAAGCTCGTGAACTCGAAACCCTTGGAGATGTCATAGCGCTCGACGGCAAAAATAAGGGCCATAGCCCCGACCTGATACAGATCGTCGTAGTCCATGCCCTTATTCAAATACTTTTTGATCAAGATATCGACCAAATACAGGTATTTCTCTATGATTTCATTCCGCAGTGCAAGGCTTTTCGTTCGGCTGTATTGTTCAAAGAGCTCCTGATTGCCAATCGCTTTCGCGCTATCGGAGTTCATATTTCGTCCTTTTTAAACGCCTACATATTTAATCATCTCTATCCGCGTGCCGCGCCCCGCGACGGGAAGCACGTCCACCTCGTCCATCAGGGCTTTGATGATGTTCAAGCCGATGCCTCCCTCCCGAAACGAAACGGGGCGTCGCTCCGCGCGCGCGTTTTCCTCGCAGCAATCGGGCGAATTCTCAATCCGAATCACGATGCGATCCCCGAGCATCTCACAGGAAACCTCGTAGGAAGCGTCCCGCGCGCCGACACCGTGGCACACGAGATTGGAGCAGGCTTCCGAAACCGCCATCATGATGTCCTCGACCGCCTCTATGTCAAAGCCCGCGCTGCCCGCCAAGGATGAAATGGCCAGCCTTACCGTTCTGACGTATTCCGGCTTCCCCGGTATCATGAATTTTAGCACATCCGCCATCTTGTTCCCTTTCATCGTCGCTTCGGCTTGGGTGGATCCGGTTCCCCGGCGGGCAAGACACCCGCTCCGAAAACAAACCCCGCTCGCCTAAGCCGAAACCCCATCAACGCGCGTTTCCGTACATGCTTATACCCCCAACGAAAAGCCTTAAACTTCCTATTCCGTGTCGAGCGCCAGCTGTTCTCCCGGCGCCGCGCCGTCTTCGGGCCTTGCGCCGGCGGGCGGCGGAGCATCGCCGTCCGCGTCGTCGTCCGCGTCCTCCTCCCGGATGACCTTCGCCATCGCGATGATGTTCGTGTTCTCCCCGACCTTCATGATCTTGACGCCCTGCGTGGCGCGGCTCAGCTTGGAAACCTCGCCCGCGTTGATCCGTATGATGATGCCGTCGGAGTTGATAAGCAGTATCTCGTCGTCCTCGTTGACGACCATCGCGCCGATCAGCGCGCCCGTTTTCTTGAACTTGGCCTTGTCGTAGGTCAAAAGGCCCTTGCCGCCGCGCGCCTGAATCTTGTAATCCTCGACGGCCGTCCGCTTGCCGAAGCCGTTCTGCGTGACGACGAGCAATTCCTCGTCCTTCTCCGCGAGCTCCATGGCCACAATCTCGTCGTCGCCCTCCAGCTTGATCGCGCGCACGCCGCCGGCCATGCGGCCCATGGGGCGCACGTCGTCCTCGTGGAAGCAGATGCACTTGCCGTTCCGCGTGACGATGATCACGCTGCCCGTGCCGCTCGTCTGCTTGATGCCGATCAGCTCGTCGCCCTCCTTCAGGCTGATCGCGATCAGGCCGTTCTTCCGGTTTGTGTCGAACTGCGACAGCGGCGTCTTCTTGATGGAACCGAGCTTCGTCACGGCAATCAGGTATTTGTCGTCGCTGAATTCGCGGATGGGCATCATGGCCGTGATGCGCTCGCGCTGCATCAGCGAGAGGAAGTTGACGGCGGGCGTGCCCTTGGCCGTCCGCTGCGCGTCCGGGATCTCGTAGGCCTTGATCTTGTGGGCCTTGCCCGTGTTCGTGAAGAACATGAGGAAGTCGTGCGTGGAGGTCATGACGAGGCTCTTCACGAAGTCGTTTTCGCGCGTCGTGAGGCCCGTGATGCCCTTGCCGCCGCGTTTTTGCGTCTTGTAGACATCGGCCGAAACGCGCTTGATGTAGCCGAGATGCGTCAGCGTGACGGCGACCTTGCCCTCCTCTATCATATCCTCTTCTTCTATCTCCGCGGCGTCCGCGGAAAGCGTCGTGCGCCGCGCGTCGCCGTACTTCTCCTTGATTTCGAGAAGCTCCTCCCGAACGACGCCCATCAGCTTCGCTTCGCTCTCGATAAGCTCCGTCAGATACGCGATCCGCTTCCGCAGTTCCTCGTATTCGTCGTCTATCTTCTCGCGCTCCAGCCCCTGCAGGCGGCGCAGCTGCATCTCGAGTATGGCTTGCGCCTGCGTTTCGGAAAGCCCGAAACGCTCCATCAGCCGCTCCCGCGCGTCGTTGTAGCTCTCGCGTATGATCCGTATGACCTCGTCGATGTTGTCCAGCGCGATGCGCAGACCCTCGAGGATGTGGGCGCGCGCCTCCGCCTTTTTGCGCTCGAACACGCAGCGCCGCGTCACGACGTCCTTCTGGTGCTTCAGGTATTCCGTGAGGATCCGGTGCAGGTTCAGCATCTTGGGCTCGCCGTTCACGAGGGCGATCAGGATCATGCTGTAGCTTTCCTGCAGCTGCGTCTGCTTGAACAGGCGATTCAGCAAAATCTGCGGGTTCGCGTCCCGCTTGAGCTCTATGACGATGCGCATGCCCCGACGGTTGCTTTCGTCGCGGATGGCGCCGATGCCGTCAAGCCGCTTCTCCTTGACGAGGTCCGCGATCTTCTCGATCAGCGTGGCCTTGTTGACCTGGTAGGGGATCTCCGTGACGATGATCTGCTGCTTGCCTTTGTTCGTTTCCTCTATTTCCGTCTTGGAGCGCACGATCACGCGGCCGTGTCCCGTGCGGTAGGCCTCCTTCGCGCCGTTCTTGCCGAGTATGATCGCGCCCGTCGGAAAATCCGGCGCCTTGACGATGCGGATCAGATCCTCCGTCGTGGCTTCGGGATCGTCGATCAGCTTCACCGTCGCGTCTATCACCTCGCCGAGATTGTGCGGGGGTATGGATGTGGCCATGCCGACGGCGATGCCGTTCGAGCCGTTGACGAGCAGGTTTGGAAAGCGGGAGGGCAGGACCGAGGGTTCCTTTTCGTCGCCGTCGAAGTTGGGCGTGAAATCGACGGTGTCCTTGTCGATGTCGCGCAGCATCTGCAGGGCGAGCGGCGCCAGACGCGCCTCCGTGTAACGCATGGCCGCCGCGCTGTCGCCGTCCACGGATCCGAAGTTTCCCTGGCCCTCCACGAGCGGGTAGCGGATCGAAAAGGGCTGCGCCATGCGCACCATCGCGTCGTAGACCGAGGAATCGCCGTGCGGGTGGTATTTGCCCATGACGTCGCCGACGATGCGCGCGGATTTCTTCGTGGGTTTGTCCGGCGTGAGTCCGAGCTCCGTCATGCCGTACAGGATGCGCCGGTGCACGGGCTTGAGCCCGTCCCGCACGTCGGGGAGCGCCCGCCCCACGATGACGCTCATCGCGTAGTCGATGTAGGACTCGCGCATCTCCGTGTGTATTTCGTGCTGAACCAATCTTCTGTCGTCAAGCAAATCCATTGTATTTACCTATATATCCAAATTTTTAACGGCCCGCGCG
>JAITLA010000045.1 GCA_031278145.1 Eubacteriales Family XIII. Incertae Sedis bacterium | reverse complement strand
GGCCGGCACGTGACGCTGAAAAAGGCGGGCGTCAATTATAAGGGCCTCTGTCCCTTCCACAACGAAAAAACGCCGTCGTTCCTCGTTTCCGAGGAGAAGCAGTGGTTCACCTGCTTCGGTTGCGGCGCTTCGGGCGATGTCATCACCTTCGTGCGGCGCTTGCAGAACCTGAGCTTCCTCGAAGCCGCTGAGAAGCTCGCGGAGGAATGCGGGATAGAGTGGCGGCGTGACGTGTTTGGCACCGAGGCGAAGCGTTCCGCGTATTACGACGTCAACAGAGAGGCCGCCGCGTTTTTCTACCGGGCCTTTCGGTCGGCCGCAAACCCCGCGCTGTCCTACATGGCGGGACGCGGCCTGAACGACGCCGTGCTGAAGAAATTCGGCGTCGGCTACGCCAACGGGGCGTGGGACAGCCTGTGCAAGCACTTTGCGGACAAGGGCATCGACGAAAAGCTCCCGCTGGAGTTGGGTTTGCTCGTATCCACAAAGGGGCGGCGTTACGACAGGTACAGAAACCGCGTCATGTTCCCGATCATAAACACGCGTGACAAGATCATCGGCTTCGGGGGCCGCACGCTTGACGATTCCGAGCCGAAATACCTGAATTCCTCGGATTCCCGCGTCTTTCGGAAGAGGGACAACCTCTACGCGCTGAACGTGACGCGGCAGGAGATAGCGAAGGAGGACTGCGCCATTCTCTGCGAGGGCTACATGGATGTGATCTCCCTGTACAGGCATGGCGTGCGGAATGTGACGGCCTCGCTCGGTACGGCCCTCACGGCGGAGCAGGCCGCGATGCTGAAGCGCTACACGGAGCACGTGGTCATCGCTTACGATTCCGACGCGGCAGGCCGGACCGCCGCGGAGCGCGGCATGGATATACTGCGGGACGCCGGCTGCAAGGTCAGGGTGCTCGGGATGACGGGCGCGAAGGACCCGGACGAATACGTGAAGGCTTACGGACGGGAGGCGTTCTCGGAGCTCGTCGCGCGCGCGCCCTCCCTGACGGAGTATAAGCTCTCCGCCGCGCGCGAGCGCTGCGATCTCACTTCGACGGAGGGCAGTCTTGCGTTTTTGCGGCTTGCCGCGGCCGTGCTGCGTGATTTGAGCCCCGTGGAGGCGGATGTGTACATCAAGAAGCTCGCGGCCGAAACGCGCGTTTCGGAGGGGGCGATCCGCAGGGAAACCTGGGGCGGGGACGCGCGGGAGTCCGCGCCCGTTCGGGTGCCTGCGGCGCAGGCGCGGCGCGAGAGGGACGCGGGCGAGGATTTTGACGGCGGCAGCATGCTGGAACGGAATTTCATACGGCTGATGCTGCAAAGCGGCGCGTATATCGACAGGATAAAGCCTTATGCGCACGCGTTTTCCACGCCGGCGGCCTCTCGGATCTATTCGGCCGTCACGGAGATCTGCGCCGCCGACGGCGAGGTGGACATGCGGAAGCTGGAGGACGTCTTGGGGCCATCGGATCGGGCTTTGCTCCTCGATATCCGCGAAAAGGTGCAGCTTGCGGACAAGGAAGAGGCGATGTTCGCCGAATGCGTCAAGACGCTGCGCCTGTCCGCGTTCGCGGACAGGGAACGCGAGATCATCCGCATGCTGACGGTGGCGAACGAGGAAGAGAACAAAGAAAGGGTAGAGGCATTGACAAAGGAATTGATCAATATGCAGCGAGAGATAAAAGAGGTTAAAGGCAGGTGATCGCCGTGACGTATGAGGACGAAAACGAAGAAAAGAAGATGGAGGCGATCCAAGACCTCTTGGACCGGGCCAAGATCAAGGGCAACGTGACCTACACGGAGATAGCGGACGAGCTTGAAACGCTGGAGATCGACAAGGATCAGATCGACGATTTCTACGATAAGCTGTTCAGCGCCGGCGTGGAGCTCGTGACCGAGGTCGAGGAGCCCGAGCCCTACGAGCTGTTGGCGCTCGAGGAGGAGGAAGACCCCGAGATCGACGCGGAGATCGTGGCCGTGGACGGCGGGATCGACCTTGAGGCCACCCTGCCGAAGGGCATCGCCGTGGACGACCCCGTCCGGATGTACCTGAAGGAGATCGGAACCGTGCCGCTCCTGACGGCCGATGAAGAGGTCAATTTGGCCATGCGCATGGAGGACGGCGACGGCAACGCGAAGAAGCGGCTCTGCGAGGCCAATCTGCGGCTCGTGGTCAGCATCGCGAAGCGCTATGTGGGCCGGGGCATGCTCTTTCTCGATCTGATTCAGGAGGGCAATTTCGGCTTGATCAAGGCCGTGGACAAGTTTGATTGGCGCAAGGGTTACAAGTTCAGCACCTACGCGACTTGGTGGATTCGGCAGGCGATCACGCGCTCCATCGCGGATCAGGCCCGAACGATCCGCATTCCCGTCCACATGGTCGAAACGATCAACAAGCTGATCCGCATCTCGCGGCAGCTTCTGCAGGAATTCGGCCGGGAACCCTTGCCCGATGAAATTGCGACGGAGATGGATATCTCCGAGGAAAAGGTGCGCGAGATATTGAAGATTGCGCAGGAGCCCGTTTCGCTCGAAACGCCCATCGGTGAGGAGGAGGACAGCCATCTGGGGGATTTCATACCCGACGAGGATGTGCCGGCGCCGGCCGACGCCGCGGCTTTTTCCATGCTCAAGGAACAGCTGATAGAGGTGCTGGACACCCTGACCGAGCGCGAGCAGAAGGTGCTGATCCTGCGCTTTGGGCTCGACGACGGACGCGCCAGAACGCTGGAGGAGGTCGGAAAGCGCTTCGATGTCACGCGCGAGCGGATCCGGCAGATAGAGGCCAAGGCGCTCCGCAAGCTGCGGCATCCGAGCAGGAGCAAGAAATTGAAGGATTATCTGGAGTAGCGACCGTCCGGAGTGTATGATCAAGCTTTCTGACAGGCTGGAGAAGATATATGACCTTATCGGGCCGGGGGAGCGCGTTGCGGACATCGGCGCGGATCACGCGCTGCTGCCGATTGCGCTGTACGCGCGGGGCCGCACGCGCGCGCTGATCCTGAGCGACGCGCGGCCCGGTCCGCTCGAAAAAACCCGCGCCAATCTCAAGCGACGGCTGCCCGGCGCGCTTTTCGACGTCAGGCTCGGTGACGGGCTTGCGCCCTATGCGCGCGGCGAGGTGGACGTTGCGGTCATAGCGGGCATGGGTGGGCGGATCATCGCGGACATCCTCTCGGCCGACGCGGAGAAGGCGCGCTCCTTCGGGCGGTACATCCTGCAGCCGCGGAACGCGGCGGACAAGCTGCGCGCCCGTCTGGCGGCGCTCGGCTTTGTCGTGCTCGATGAAGTCCTTGCGACGGAGGGGCGTTTTATCTGCGAGATCCTGTGCGCCGCGCCCGCGGGCGCGGGCGCGGCGAAGGTGCTTGCCCAAGCGGAGGCGGCGGATGCGGAGGCCCCGGCGGGCGCGGTGGCCCCGGTGTGGGTGGAGGCCCCGGTGTGGGCGGATGCGAGCGCGGTGGCCCCGGCGGGCGGCGCGTCCGCGCCGCCCGAGGCCCTGCGCCGCGCGGAAGCGATCCTGACGGCGGGCGGGCTGGCGGCGGAGATCAGCCCCTTGCTGTTCCGCCGGGCCGATCCCTTGCTCGCGGTGTGGCTGGAGCGCAAGCTTGAAGCGGCGGAGGCCGTATCGGCGCGCTTGGCGGCCGCCGGCGCGGGGAAGGATGCCCTGCTTGCGGCATCGCGCGCGCGCGCGTTTTCCTTGCGCGCCTTGCTCGATATCCTGCGGACGCGGGACGGAGCGGACGCGCGCGCGCAAAACGAAGGAACCGCCGCGCGGCAGCCGCGCGGCGGGGAATGCGGAGGCGGGAGGGAAGGAAATGCCGATTGACCGAAGGAAGTTGATACAGCAGATCGAGAAAATAGCGCCGCCCGAGCGGGCTCTCGACTGGGACAACAGCGGTCTGCAGATCAACGTGGGCGGCGCGGAGATCCGGCGCATCCTCGTGGCGCTCGACGTCACGGAGGCGATTATCCGCGAAGCGCGCGAAATGAACGTCGACTTCATACTCGCGCACCATCCGCCGCTCTTTCACAAGATACAGAAGATCGACTGCGACAGCGTCACGGGCCGGCAGATCATCGAGCTGATCCGTGCCGGCATCTCGGTCTACGCGGCGCATACGAGCTTTGACGTCGCATACGGCGGCAACAACGATTATCTGTGCGAGCTGCTGGATCTGCAGAAGATCCGGCGCGTCCCACCCGAGGGCGAAGCGTCCGGCGAGATCGTGGGCAAGATCGGCAACCTGAAACGGGAAATGCGCCTCGACGAGGTCTGCGATCTGCTGCGCGAGCGCCTGCACATCGATCACCGCCTGCCCGTCGTCGGCGATCCCGCCGCGCGCATCCTGAAGGTTGGGCTCTGCACGGGCGGGGGCGGCGAGCAGATTGAAGCCTTCGCCGCAAGCGGCTGCTCGCTCTACATCACGGGCGACGTGCGGCACCACGAGGCTCTGCTGGCTGCGGAAAAGGGGATCTGCGTGATAGACGCCGGCCATTTCCACACGGAATGGATCTTCGTGCGCAACTTCGCCGAGAAGCTGCGGACCGCCGTGGGCGATCTGGCGGAGGTGTATGAATCGGGGCGCGGCAAGAGCCCCTTCGCGTATCTGTAGCGCGAGGGGCGTGGGGCCGGATTCATGGGAACGGCGCTTTGCCGCGCCGGAATGTTCGGCACGATGCCCCGTGTTGAAGAACCGCATGATTTCAACATGCAAGGATACGTAAAGGAAGCGGAGCCGACGGCAAGGAGGGATCGAATCCGTGACAGCCGAAAAACTGAGAACCGTCCTCGCTGTCGGTGAAACCATCGCGGTGGAGTTTAAGCGCTGTGGCAACGGTATCGGTGCGGATACTTACGAAACGATCTGTGCGTTCCTCAACCGCTTTGGCGGAGATATCTATCTCGGCGTCGAGGATGACGGCACGGTTTGCGGCATTCCCAAAAATGCCGCGCCGACTTTGATAAAAAACCTGATCGGGGTGGTCGGTAATCCCGAAATGATCAATCCGACGGTGTACCTCGCGCCGGAGATTGTGGAGTACGAGGGCAAATGGATTGTCCATGTCCATGTCCCGCCGTCTTCGGAGGTTCACAGTTGCAAAAGGACGATCTACGACCGCGTTGACGACGCGGACATCAAGGTGACGGCGACGAGCCGGATTGCCTTGCTGTATATTCGCAAACAAAGCATTTTCACGGAGAAGCGCGTCTATCCGTATGTGCGGGAGGAGGATTTGCGCTTTGATCTCCTGCCGAGAGTTCGGCGGATGGCGATAAACCGTTTCCCCGGGCATCCGTGGAAGGATCTGAGCGATGCGGACCTCTTGCAAAGCGCGGGTCTGCACGGTGAGGACAAGGCCACGGGCGAGCGCGGCTATAATCTCGCCGCGGTGATGCTTTTGGGCTCCGACACGCTTATCCGCTCTGTCGTCCCGGCGTACCGCACCGACGCGATAGTGCGCAAGGTGAACGTGGATCGGTACGATGATCGTTTGCTTGTCACGACGAATTTGATCGACAGCAATGAACAGCTTATGGGTTTTGCCGAGAAGCATTTGTGGGACAAGTTCTATATCGAGGGCGATGCGCGGATCAGCCTGCGCAGCGCGATTGCCCGCGAGATGCTTGTGAACACGCTGATTCACCGCGAATTCACAAGCGCGTATATCGCGAAATTCGTGATTGAAAAGGACAAAATGTACGTTGAAAACGCAAATCGCGCCGTGAAGTGCGGTGCGATCACGCTTGAGGATTATGAGCCGAATCCGAAGAATCCGATAATCGCCGCTTTTTTCCGCAATATCGGTCTGGCGGACGAGCTTGGCTCAGGCGTGAGGAATCTCTGCAAGTACGGGCGGCGCTATTCCGGCAAGGATCCGGCGTTGATTGACGGCGATGTGTTTCGGATAATCGTGCCGCTGGATGATGGCTATTCGTTTGATGCGGAATCGGTTAAGGCGCAAATAAAGCGCAATTTGAGTGCGAAATGCGTGTTGGCTGAAACGGTGGAAACGGTTGAATTTCAAGCAAAATCGCAGGATAAAGCGCAGAATAAAGCGCAGGTCGAGGCGGGAAGTAAAGCGCAAAATAAAGCGCAAGTAAAGCGCAGTTTGGATGAGGGGTGCGCCCCGGCCGAAACGGCCGTTTTGAGTTTTCTGCGCAAAAATCCACAGGCGACGCAAGCGGACACCGCAA
>JAITLA010000014.1 GCA_031278145.1 Eubacteriales Family XIII. Incertae Sedis bacterium | reverse complement strand
GATCAAAACAACATCGTGTTCCGCCGCTACGGGCGGCACATGTCAAATGTTCTCGACAAGGTGACGGAGCTTGTGACGGAGCTGTTCGAGGCCTTTCCGGAGCGGGAGCTGCGGGCCGTGATCACGGGCTCCGGCGGGCTGTCGCTTTCCGCCCTGCTCGGCATTCCCTTCGAGCAGGAGGTCATCGCGTGCGGCCGGGCCGTCGAAGAGCTGATCCCCGAAACCGACGTCGCGATAGAGCTGGGCGGCGAGGACGCGAAGATCACCTTCTACGGCGCCACGACGGAGCAGCGCATGAACGGAACCTGCGCCGGCGGCACGGGCGCCTTCATCGATCAGATGGCCGTTCTCCTGAATACGGACGCGGCGGGCCTCAACCAAAAGGCAGCCGCGCACAAGCTGATCTATCCGATTGCCGCCCGCTGCGGCGTGTTTGCCAAGACGGACATACAACCCCTGATCAACGAGGGCGCGCGCACGGAGGATCTGGCGGCGTCCGTCTTTCAGGCCGTCGTCAACCAGACGATAGGCGGCCTCGCCTGCGGCAGAACCATACGCGGCCGGGTGGCCTTCCTCGGCGGCCCGCTCGCCTTCCTGCCGGAGCTGCGCAAGCGCTTCGCGGAAACCCTCGGCCTCTCGCGCGAGAACATCCTGTTTCCGGACGACGCGCAATACTTCGTGGCCGTGGGCGCCGCCATGCTCGCGGAAAAGCGGGAGGGCCGCACGACGAGCGCCCTCCTCGCGGCGATTCGCGACGCGGATCGCGCCTTCCTGAGCGATACGAAGCACATCGCGCCCCTGTTTCGTGATTTTGCGGAGTACGAGGAGTTTCGCGGGAGGCACGACCGGAACAAGGCGAGCCGCAGGGACATCAAAAAGGCCAAGGGCAGACTCTTCCTCGGCATAGACGCCGGTTCCACCACCACCAAGGCCGTCGTGATAGACGACGAGAAGCACATCCTCTATTCGTTTTACAAGAGCAACGAGGGCAAGCCTCTCGACGCCGTGCGGCTGATGCTGTGGGAGCTCTATTCCAAGATGAACGAGCGTTCAAGGATTGCGAACGCCGCGGTCACGGGCTACGGCGAGGGCCTGATCAAGGCCGCGTACCGGGTGGATATGGGCGAGATCGAAACCATAGCGCACTACAAGGCCGCCGAGGAATTTCTCCCCGGCGTCAGCTTCATACTCGACATCGGCGGACAGGACATGAAGTGCATGAAGATAAAGGGCGGCGCCATCTACAACATCATGCTGAACGAGGCCTGTTCCTCGGGCTGCGGCTCCTTCATCGAAACCTACGCCAAATCCGTCAACATGGATGTGGAGGCCTTCGCCCAAGAAGCGCTCTTTGCCAAGGCGCCCGTGGACCTCGGGACGCGCTGCACGGTGTTCATGAATTCGAAGGTGAAGCAGGCGCAGAAGGAAGGCGCGACGATAGGCGACATCTCGGCCGGGCTCTCCTGCTCCGTCGTGAAGAACGCGCTCTACAAGGTGATCAAGCTGCGCGACGCGGAAGAGGCGGGCGAGAAGATCGTCGTGCAGGGCGGAACCTTTCTGAACAACGCGGTGCTGCGAAGCATCGAGATCGTCATGGGCCGCGAGGTCGTCCGCCCCGACATAGCCGGCAACATGGGCGCCTACGGCGCGGCGCTGCTCGCGCGGGAAAACTGCCTCGAGGGCGTGGAGTCGAGCATACTCTCCGCCGCCGATCTGGACGCCTTCGGTGTGGAAACGAGCCATACGCGCTGCCGAAAATGCGAGAACAGCTGCCTGCTCACGATCAACAAATTCAAGGGCGGCAAGCGTTTCATCACGGGCAATCGCTGCGAGAAGGGCGTGGGCGCGGAGAAGCGCGATTCCGAGCTGCCGAATCTGTTCGAGTACAAGTACAAGCGCCTGTTCTCCTATGAACCGCTCGAGGCGGCCTACGCGCCGCGCGGCGTGATCGGCATCCCGCGCGTGCTGAACATGCATGAAAATTACCCGTTTTGGTTCACCTTCTTCACGAAGCTGGGCTTTCACGTCATGCTGTCGCCGCCTTCTTCCAAATCGATCTACGAAAACGGCATGGAAACGATCTCGTCGGATACGATCTGCTATCCCGCGAAGCTCGTGCACGGCCACGTGAAGTGGCTCGTGGAGCGGGGCGTGAAGCGCATATTCTATCCGAGCGTCAACTACGAGCGGAAGGAGGACGACGGCGCCGACAATCATTACAATTGCCCCGTCGTGGCGACCTATCCCGAGGTCATAGCCAACAATATGGACGATATATTCGAGGAAAACGAGGTCGTGTTTTGGCATCCTTTCCTGCCCTACGATATGGATGACCGGCTGGTGAAGCGGCTCTGCGCGGAACTCAAGGACCTTCACATCAAGCGGAGCGAGGTGGAGAACGCCGTCTGCGAGGCGCGGCTCGAGGACAAGCGTTTCAAAGACGATATCAAACGCGGCGGGGCGGAGGCGCTGAAATACATCAAGAACAACAAGTGCAAGGCCGTCGTGCTGGCGGGCCGGCCCTACCACCTCGATCCGGAGGTCAATCACGGCATCGACACCCTGATCACCTCTTTCGGCATCGCCGTTATGACGGAGGATTCCGTCGCGCATCTCGCGGAAACGGAGCGGCCGCTCCGGGTGCTGAATCAGTGGACGTATCACGCGCGGCTGTATCGGGCCGCCGGCGCCGTGGGCAAAAGCGACGATCTGGAGTTCGTGCAACTCAATTCTTTCGGCTGCGGACTCGACGCGGTGACGACGGATCAGGTCGAGGAGATATTGACGCGCAAGAACAAGCTGTACACGCTCCTGAAAATAGACGAGGGCGCGGGTCTCGGCGCGGCGCGCATCCGCATCCGCTCGCTCAAAGCCGCGGCGGAGGAACGCGAGAAAAACGGGATACGCTGCGCGGATAAGCCGTACAGCTTTGAGAGGCGCGTGTTCACAAAGGCGATGAAACGGGATTACACCATCCTGATTCCGCAGATGTCGCCGGTGCATTTTCAGTTCCTGGAACCGGCGCTGAACGCCTGCGGCTACAACGCGAAACTGCTGCCTCCCGTGGACGTACACGCGGTCGAGGAGGGGCTGAAATACATCAACAACGATGTCTGCTACCCGACCATCGTGTCGCTCGGGCAGGTTATCTCGTATCTCAAATCCGGCGAATGCGATCTCGAACGCACGGCCGTATTCATGTCGCAGACGGGCGGCGGCTGCAGGGCCAGCAATTACGTCGCGTTGCTGCGCAAGGCGCTCTTGCAGCTCAAACTGGAGCGGGTGCCCGTCGTCTCCGCGAACCTCGCGGGCCTCGAATCGAACCCCGGTTTCAGGATCACGCCGGCCCTCGCGGAAAAGGCGATCATGGCGCTCATCATCGGCGATGTCATGATGCGCGTGCTGTACGCCGTGCGCCCCTACGAAGCGGAACGGGGCGCGGCCGACCGCCTCGCGGCGGACTTTGCGGAGCGGATACGCGCGCGGATCGGCCGGATGCGCCCGCGCGATTACAAGAAAACGCTGAAAGAACTCGTCGATGATTTTGACAAGCTGCCCCTGCTCCCGCTCCGCAAGCCCAAGGTGGGCGTCGTAGGCGAAATCCTGGTCAAATATCATCCGACGGCCAACAACGATATCGTGAAGATCATCGAAAACGAGGGCGGCGAGGCGGTGGTCCTTGATCTGATCGACTTTTTCCTTTACGGCATGTACAGCAAGGAGTACAATTTTCGCAACCTCTCGGGGAAGTACAACGCGATGTTCGCGAATAGCAAGGCCATCCGGATCGTCGAATGGTTCCGAAAACCCGCGCGGGCGGCGCTCGCGGGCAGCGAACGCTTCCATGAACCGCTCGAAATCGGCGCGCTTGCGGAGAAAGCGAAGAAGATTCTCTCGCTCGGCAACCAATGCGGGGAGGGCTGGCTGCTGACGGGTGAGATGGTGGAACTGATCGACAGCGGCGTGGAGAACATCGTATGTTTGCAACCCTTTGCCTGTCTGCCGAATCACATCACGGGCAAGGGCATGATGAAAGCCCTGCGGAAATACAATCCGCTGGCGAACATCGCGGCCATAGACTACGACCCGGGCGCCAGCGACGTAAACCAGCTGAATCGCATCAAGCTCATGATGGCCACCGCGTACAGAAATCTGGAGAAGAAAGCCGTGCCCTGCGG
>JAITLA010000274.1 GCA_031278145.1 Eubacteriales Family XIII. Incertae Sedis bacterium | reverse complement strand
GGCAAAGTCACGGCTTTGGAAGCCAAGATACACGCGGAGGGCGAGTTTGAGAAGTACCGCGTCATTCAGGATAAGCTGTTCAGCTCCGACTTCGATAAATTCTTGCAAGAAGCCGATGTAGAGGGTTTTGCCCGTGAATTTGAAACAGGGAGCGGCGGTGACGGCGAATGAAATTTCAATTCAAGATACAGCCATTCCAGACGGAGGCCGCCCGCAACATCGTCCGCGTGTTCAACGGACAGCCGAAGCAGAACGGAATCAGTTATCGCCGGGACGTGGGTAAAGCTCCGGCACTCCCTGCCGAAACGCAGATGACGCTGTTTCCCACGGCGCAAGAGGATTTGTTGGACGATACGGGCTATCGCAATGCTGGGATAGAACTTGACGACGGTCAACTCTTGAAGAACATCCGCGAGATACAGACGGAGAACAACATCAAACTCTCGCCGTCGCTTGTCAAAGAGCTTGGCGCGGTCAGCCTTGACGTGGAGATGGAAACAGGCACAGGCAAAACCTACGTCTATATCAAGACCATGTTTGAGCTTTACAAGCGGTATGGTTGGGGTAAGTACATTGTCGTGGCGCCGTCCATCGCCATCCGCGAGGGCGTGAAAAAATCCTTTGAAATGACGCAAGAGCATTTCATGGAGAACTATGGAATCAAGGCGCGTTTCTTCGTCTACAACTCAAGCAACCTGCATCAGTTGGACGAGTTTTCGCAATCCTCCGGCATTAACGTGATGATTATCAACACACAGGCGTTCAATACCACGATGAACGAGGAAAAGAATGCCCCCGGCAGGAGCGGCAACGAGGCGGCGCGTATCATCTATACCAAGCGTGACGAGTTCGGCAGCCGCCGCCCGATAGACGTTATCAAGGCCAACCGCCCAATCATCATATTGGACGAGCCGCAGAAGATGGGCGGCGCGGCGACGCAGAACGCTTTGAAGAACAACTTCAATCCACTGTTCTCGCTGAATTATTCGGCGACGCACAAGACATCGCACAACCTTGTCTATGTGCTTGACGCGCTCGACGCTTTCAAGAAGAAGCTTGTCAAGAAGATAGAGGTCAAGGGGTTTGAAATCAAGAATCTGCGCGGTACGGACAGATACGTCTACCTTGCGGAAATCATCGTCGCGCCGAACAAGCCGCCGCGCGCGCGTTTGGAATTTGAGGTACAGTTGCGGAGTGGCACGATACAGCGTGAAACGCATTTGTTGAACGTCGGTGACAGCCTCTATACCGCATCAAACGAATTGGAGCAGTACAAGAGCTTGTTGCTTGCGGAAATCGACCCCATACGAAAGATGGTGACGTTTTCCAACGGCGACGTGCTGACGACGGGCGCCGCTTCCGGCAACGTCAACGACGACGACATTCGGCGTATTCAAATACGCGAAACGGTACTCTCCCACTTTGAGAAAGAAGAACAGCTTTTCCGGAGCGGGATCAAATGCCTCTCCCTGTTCTTTATCGACGAGGTGGCGAAATATCGCCAGTACGATGAGGACGGCGCGGAATTGCTCGGTGAGTATGGCAAGATATTCGAGGAAGAATACAACTCCGCGCTTAATCAGTATTTGACCCTGTTCCAGACGGGGTATCAGGAGTATCTGCGCGGCATAGAATCGTCGGCGACGCACCGGGGTTATTTCTCAATCGACAAGCAAGGCTATGCCATTAACAGCAAGGCCGCTCGCGGGAGCGAGTTTTCGGACGACATATCAGCTTATGGCCTGATACTCAAAAACAAAGAGCGGCTGTTGTCGTTTGACGAGCCTACGCGGTTCATCTTCTCCCATTCCGCGCTCCGCGAGGGGTGGGACAATCCGAACGTCTTTCAGATTTGCACGTTGAAGCACTCTGAAAGCGCGACGGCCAAGCGGCAGGAAGTTGGACGCGGCTTGCGCCTTTGCGTCAACAAGACGGGCGAGCGGCAGGATATAGACGTGTGCGGCGAATCGCTCGTACACGACATCAACAAACTGACCGTCATTGCAAGCGACAGTTACAAGGATTTCGTTTCGGACTTGCAGAAGAAAATAAAAGAGGATTTGTACGAACGCCCGACAAAGGCGACGGCTTCCTACTTCGAGGGAAAGGAAGTCAAGGTCGGCGAGGAATTTGTCGAAATCACAGAGCGTCAAGCCCGGATGATTTATCAGTACCTATCGCGGAACGAATACATCGACTGCGACGACAACATCACATCGGCATGGCGCGTTTGCGAAGAAACAGCGACGTATGCCGCATTGCCGGAGGAACTCGCGCCGCTTGCAAGCGGGATTCAAACGCTCGTACAGGGCATCTTTGACCCAAGCGTCCTGCAGGGCATGGTGGAGGACGGACACGACACAAAGGTCAAGGACAACCCCCTCAACGACAATTTCAAGAAGCGGGAGTTTCAGGAGCTGTGGAACAGAATCAATAGGCGGTATGCCTATACGGTCGAGTTTGACACGCCGGAGCTTATCGAAAAGTCCGTTGCCGCGCTCAATGCAAATCTCCGCGCGACAAGGCTTTCTTACACGCTTACAGAGGGTGTTCAGACCGGCGCGGAATTTGACGTGGAGCGCACGAGGACGCGAACGCTTGACCATGCGGCGGGCAGCACCGTGCCATATGACCTCATCGGAAAAATAGCAGAGGCAACGACGCTGACGCGCAAATCCATAGCAACCATTCTCACGGGCTTGACATTTGAGAAGCGCGGAATGTTCAGTCAAAACCCGGAGGAATTTATTCGGCGCGTGGTCGATGAAATTGACAAACAAAAAGCTGCTATTATCGTTGAGCATATCAGGTATCAACCGAGTGCGGAAGAACCGTACACGCAGGATATTTTCAACATGAGCAAGTCATCGCAAGAGTACGCGAAAGCGTTTCAGGCGAAGAAAGCGATTCAGGGGTACGTTTTCACGGACGGTACGGCAGAGGAAAGCGTAGAGCGCAGATTCGCCGCCGACGTGGACACGGCGGATGAAGTCATCGTCTATGCGAAACTTCCGGCGGGTCCGAAAGGATTCTATATCCCCACGCCCGTTGGCAACTACTCGCCGGACTGGGCGATTGCGTTCAGGCGCGGCACGGTGAAGCACCCCTTCTTTATCGCGGAAACCAAAGGCACGATGAACAGCTTGCAACTCAAACCGATTGAACAAGCGAAAATCAAATGCGCCCGAAAGCTGTTCAACGAAATATCCGATGCAGGCGTGAAGTACCACGACGTTGACAGCTATCAGAGCTTGCTTGATATCATGCAGACGCTGTAATAGGCTTTGTACGCCAATTGAATACGCCGATGCGGTGGATTGCGTTTTAGCGTTTCTGGGTGGTTGGGGTTGTTGCTGCCCACAAAATCGACCTCGCGGCACAGCGGATAAAGCCGTTCCGAGAGCAACAAGCGGTTGTACAAAATTGGCCTGTTCTCCCGCAGGCAGTTCTTTTCGAGGCCTTTGAGTTTAGCGTGGAATCCGTATTAAAGAATGTCTTGCAGGAAATGGAATAAAACGGCGCCGCCTAGCCGCGGATCAGCGACAGCGCCTCCGCCCGGCTCGCCTCATCCTTGCGAAACACCCCCCGGATGGCCGACGTAACGGTTTTGCTGCCGGGCTTGTTAACGCCCCGCAAGGTCATGCACATATGCTCGGCCTCGACGACCACGATCACCCCGTAGGGATGCAGCGTTTTTACCAGCGCGTCCGCCACCTGAGTGGTCAGCCGCTCCTGAAGCTGGGGCCGGCGGGCGCAGACGTCCACCACCCGCGCCAGCTTGGATATCCCGGTCACCTGCCCCTTCCTGGGTATGTACGCCACATGCGCCTTCCCAAAAAAAGGGAGCAAATGATGTTCGCAGAAGGAGTACATGGGAATATCCTTCACCAGCACCAATTCCTCGTGATCCTCATTAAAAATCGCGCTCAGCTGAGCCTCCGCCGACTGGTTGATTCCGGAAAAAATCTCCTCCATCATCCGGGCGCACCGTTCAGGCGTCCCCCTCAGCCCCTCCCGATCCGGATCCTCGCCGATCGCCTCCAGAATATCCCTGACCGCGCGCTTGATTTTATCATGATCCAACAGAATCCCCGCCTCTCCGTATATCAGCCCAATACGCCCCCGGGCGCAACCGCCTCATAGCTCTCCATGAATATATCGCGCCTTATAATATAACAATCCCCGTAATCGCCCTCATTCGCCACCAGATAATCCCCCTTGCCGCCGCAGAAATACCTTTCGGCGTCCCAATAGCTGAAGACCTTCGTGTCCCTTTCCAAAACCCGCGCGCGTACGAGCTTCCTGTCTTTCGGCACGCACCGTCTCGCGAACGGCGCGATCTCCGTCCGTTCGCCTGTGACGCGGTTCAATATCGCGGGGGTGTATTCCGTCTCCTGCCGGTATGCTTCCTCCGAGACGATGTAATTATTCAGGAATTTTTCCCGCAGGATCGGGTAAACCTCCCCCTCTATCCCGATCATCAGGTAAACATCCCCGCCTGTGACGGCGTCTATATCGCCCTCTAAGGTGCGAACGGTAATTTTGGCGCCCTCGGGAAAAACGTCCGCGCTTTTAACGTACCCTACCGGGCGCGGCAGCTTTCTGTACAGCGGCATCTGGTCAAAGCCGGCGTCGCCGGCGCCGGCGTAGATCAGTTCATAATTGTCCAAATAATCGCGAACGCGGCTTTTAAGATATTACACCGGCGGCGCGGCCCCCGAGATCTCCTGCAGCTTCCTGAAGCTCAGAAAACCGCCGGCCTTCTCGATATTGCCGCCTCCGCTCCCGGCCTCGCGGCAAAGGAATTCCGCGATCTCGCTGGCCATGATCTCCCTGGCGCTGCTGCGGACGGACAGTTTGACGCCGTGCGGCTGCAAGCAATAGACCACACAACAGTCCATCCGGACGACCTGCTGGGCGATATCGCTGGTGAAGCCCAGCAGATTCGCGTCGCAGGGCTGCGCGCGGAACAGGCCGATGCCGCCGAAGCTCTCACGGTTGCGCAATGTTTCGCCGATGATGTCCAGTTCCTCCACGGTGATCGCGGAGTTCTTGAGCTTGCGGATCAGGCCCGCGTCGTTCGGGATATCCGCCAAATCCCTGTCCAGGGGATGGCGCAGCTCGGACAAACCGTTGGTATCGGTGAACAAGCCGTAATAAAGCGCGGTTTGGACGCGGCCGTCCATTTCAAAGCCCTCTCTGCTCAGCAGATCCCATACGAGGGTGGCGCAGCTTGCCAGGTGAGGGCGGATGATCACGCCCTCGCCCTCGGGTATTTCCGGACGGTGATGATCGATAACGACGACGCGGGCGCCCTCCGGCAAATCAAATTTTTTCACGTTCCCCGCGCCGCGCTGGCAGTCCACAGTGACGAGCAGGTCTGTCGACTGCGGCAGCCGCTCCACATAAGCAATCTCGATATTCAGCGCCTCCAGAAGTATAAGCAGGCTCGGCTTGGATATCTCCGCCGCCCCGCCGTAAACCAAATCGGCCCGCGCCCCCAAAGAGCGCAGATAGCGTTGCAGTGCGTAGCCGGAACCGATGGCGTCCGCGTCCGGAATGTCGTGGCACTGAATAACGATATGCCCGTATTGCGCCAGCTTTTTCAATTCTGTTGATTCTGTTGAT
>JAITLA010000024.1 GCA_031278145.1 Eubacteriales Family XIII. Incertae Sedis bacterium | reverse complement strand
ATCACCTTGCCGAAGGCGGCGTATTTTCCGTCGAGATGCGGGGCCTTGTCCACCATGATGAAGAACTGCGAGGAAGCGGAATTCGGGTCGCTCGTCCGCGCCATGGACAGCACGCCCCTATCGTGCGCGAGATCGTTTCGGAAGCCGTTCTCCGTGAACTCGCCCGCGATGGGCATCGCCGCACTGCCGTTCACGCCGGCGCCGCCCTGTATCATGAACCCCGGGATGATCCTGTGAAACTCCGTGCCGTCGTAGAAACCCGACTCGACGAGGCGCACGAAATTCTCCACCGTGCTCGGCGCGACGTCGGGATACAACTCCGCGCGCATCACGTCACCGTTCTCCATTTCGATCCTGACGATCCTGTTCATACAGACCTCCTTTGCTCTTCCTCAATCCTCCCGTATACGGAAAACATCGCCCACGGGCCCGCCGCGTGCCGCGACCGCCCACAGTTCCTCGCGCAGCATGGACGGATAGACGCGCGGGAGCGCGGCCAACTCCGCGCGCGAGAAGTAGCGCAATTCCCGCAGAACCTGATGCGCCGCGTCAAACTCGGGGTCCACGCCGAGCCCGGCCGCGCCGGAAACGGCCTTCGCGAGAAAAAAATTGACGAAGCGCTGTTCCCCGTCAGGGGAAACCGCCTCCACATGCCATATGAGGGGCCCGATCTCGACGACGATGCCCGTTTCCTCAAGCACCTCGCGCGCCGCAGCCCGCACGGCGTCCTCGCCGGCCTCTATGCCGCCGCCCGGCGGCATCCAGATATCGCGCCCCTCGTGGCGCTGCCGCACGAGCAGCACCCGGCCCGCTTCGTCGAAGAGGATCACCCGCACGCCGCCTGCCCACATTTCGTTCGTCCTTTCCGCGCCGTCCCGTCCGGCGGCCCTCACGGCATCGCCGCATGCGCGCCGGGCAGGAGCAGGGCCCCGGCGGCGGCCGCAAGAAGCATGACCGCGACCGTGTTCAGCTTGAATTTTCCGCCCAGAAGAAGCGCGCCGGCGAAGATCGCGCAGGGAATGGGATGCAGATACGCCACGCCCTCGATCAGCCAGCGTTCCGAGATCAAGCGCCCGGCCGTGAGGGTGGAATCCGCCATAAAAACGGCCGCCGAGGCGATCAGGCCGACGGTGACGGGCCTTATGCCCGCGAGCGCCGATTGCAGCGCGCGGCTTTTTTCAAAGCGCTCCATAAAACGCAGGACCGCCAGCACGCACAGGAAGGACGGCGCGACGATGCCCGCTGTCGCGGCCAGCGCACCCGGGATTCCGGCCGCATAAAAGCCCGTATAGGTCGCCGCGTTCACGGATATCGGGCCCGGCGTGGCCTGCGACAGGGCCACGAAGCGCGCGAACTCGCTCGCGCCCATGACGCCGAAGCGCTCTACGCTCTGAAAGATCAGCGGAAGCATCGCGTAGCCGCCGCCGAAGCTGACGATGCCGATACGGAAGAACACCCCAAACAACGATGCATGGATCATTTCCGCGCGCGCCTCCCCGCAAGGATTCCGCGCACGAGCCCGAAGGCGGCGCCGAAGGCGATGACCGCCAAGGCGGAAATGCCGCCGAAGGCAATCGCCGCAAAGGCGCCGGCCGCGAGCGCGAGATCCGTCGCTTTCTTTATGAGGCCCCTGCCGACGTGCAGGCAGGCCACGATCACAAGCGCCGCGGCCGCTGCCTTCGCGCCCTCGAACGCGCCGAGAAGCCAAGGGTTTTCGCCCAGGCGCCCGAGAAGGAGCATCATCGCTATGATGACGAGGAAGGACGGCGCGACAATGCCGGCCGCCGCAGCCAGAGCGCCCGCGAGCCCGCTTGTTTTCTTGCCGATGTATATGCCCGCGTTGATCACGATTGCGCCCGGCAGGCTGTGGCAGACGGCCAGGCAATCGGCGGCCTCGCGCTCGTCTATCCAGCGCCGCTTCCTTACGGCGCAATCGATGACGAGGGGCGTCATGGCGGCGCCGCCGCCGACCGTAACGATGCCTATGACGAAGAACGACGAGAACAGCGCCCACAAAAGCGCCGCGCGGGCCCTGTGCGAGGCCGCGATCTTCATGGGGCCTCCGCCGCGCGCGCGGGTCCCATGCGCTCCGCCTCGATGAGGCGCAGGGCCTCGGCGACGGCGTCTGCCGCGGATTTCTCCCCGGGCTCCTTCTCGCGCCGCAGCTTGTACTCCACGACATCGGCGGCGGCCTTCTTGCCGACCGTGATCCGCACGGGTATGCCGAAGAGGTCGGCGTCCTTGAACTTGACGCCCGCGCGCTCGTCCCTGTCGTCGAGCAGGACCTCCGCTCCGGCCTCCGCCAACGCCGCGTATATCCGCTCCGCCAGCGCGGTCTGGACCGCGTCGCCGTGCTTCACAATCGTCACGATCACATGGTAGGGCGCTATCGAAACGGGCCACAGGATGCCGTCCGCGTCGTGGTTCTGCTCGACGACGGCCGCCAGCGTGCGCGTGACGCCGATGCCGTAGCTGCCCATCACGATGGGCCTGTCCCGCATGTTTTCATCCTTGTAATACGCGCCCATGCTCTCGCTGTATTTGGTCCCGAGCTTGTATATCTGCCCAACCTCCACGCCGCGCGCCGTCCGCACGGGGGCGCCGCAGGCGGGGCAGGGATCGCCCGCGCGAATCAGCTTCAGATCCGTGATGTGCGCGGCGCTGTAGTCGCGCCCGTAGTTCAGGTTCTTGCTATGGTGATCGGCCTTGTTCGCCCCGGCGCACAGATTCCTTTGGCCGGGCAGCTCGCTGTCCACGATCACCTTGCAGCCGCGCAGGCCCACGGGACCCGTAAAGCCGCAGACGCAGCCCGTCGCGGCCTCGATGTCCGCCTCGTCCGCAAAGGCGACGGCGTGTTCGGGAACCCCGAGATAGTTGATCAGCTTTGTCATGTTCAGCGCGCGGTCGCCCCGTATGAAGGCGATCACGTATTCGACGAGCGAGCCGTCCTCGCCGAATACGCTGAAGAGCAGCGCCTTCAGCGTCCGATCGGCCGTCAGGCCCAGATAGGCCGCGACCTCCTCTATGGTCTTCGTTCCGGGCGTGTATACCGTTTCGGCGGGGAGTTCCGCCTCTTCCGAGACGGGCGTGTCCGCAGTCCGCGCCCGCTCCGTCGTCGCGGCCATGCCGCAGGCGTCGCAGTAGACCATCTCGCCTTCGCCGCTCTCCGCCAATGCTTGGAATTCATGGGAAGCATTTCCGCCCATCGTTCCGCTGT
>JAITLA010000033.1 GCA_031278145.1 Eubacteriales Family XIII. Incertae Sedis bacterium | reverse complement strand
CGTGTCCGTGGACGGCGTTCCCGTGGCGGGGTGGGATGAGATTCCTCCGGCGGTGACCGCGGCAAAGGGCGAGCGCATCGCGATCGTCGTTTTGCGAGACGGCGTCGAAGTCCGGCTTGAGAGCGGCTTTTACACGGGCGACGACGGTCTCAGGAAGGTCGGGATTACGCCGACGATGGAACGGCGTGCGCGCGACGTCGGACCCGCGCTGTCGCTGGGTTGCCGCGCTGCGTGGAACATGGGCGCGGCCATGGTGCAGGCCATCGCCATGCTGTTCACGGGCGATCTTCCGATGCGGGAGTTGACGGGACCCGTGGGCATCGTCTACATCGTGGGCGACGTGGCAAAGAACGGTTTGATGCAGCTCGCCCAACTCACGGCGCTGATCAGCCTGAATCTGGGCATCGTGAACCTGCTGCCCATCCCCGCGCTCGACGGATGCCGGTTCATCTTCCTGTTCATCCGCAAGGCGACGGGCAAGGCCGTGACCGATGAGATGGAGGGAAGGGTTCATTTTGTGGGACTGATGCTGCTCTTCGCCCTCATGATCTTCGTAACCTTTCAGGATGTGGTGCGCTTTGTGCTGTAGCCGGCGGCCGGCGCCGGATGGGCGGGATTTTGCGAAAGCGGGCGCGGGGGCATGAATACTCCTTTAAATGGATTAAATATAAATATTTTCAAAAATCCGATGCGACGCAAAACCAGACAGGTCAACTGCGGCGGCGTCAAGATCGGCGGCGGCGCCCCCGTAAGCATACAGTCTATGACGAACACGGATACGCGGGACGCGGAGGCGACGCTGCGACAGATCGACGCGCTTGCCGACGCGGGCTGTGATATCGTGCGCTGCGCGATCCCGGACGGCGAGGCCGCGGAAGCCTTTGGGCGTATCAAAAGGTCGAGCCGTCTGCCCTTGGTGGCGGATATCCACTTCGATCACCGGTTGGCGCTCGCGGCGATAAAAGCCGGCGCCGACAAGATACGCATAAACCCGGGCAATATAGGCGGCCCCGAGGCCGTAAAAGCCGTCGTCGCGCTCGCAAAGGAGCGGCGCGTGCCGATCCGCGTCGGCGTCAATGCGGGTTCCCTTGCGCGCGGGCTTCTCGAAAGGCACGGCGGCCCCTCTGCGGCGGCTCTGGCGGAGAGCGCCCTCATGCAGGTCGCGGCCTTGGAAGCGCTCGATTTCTCCGAGATCGTCGTTTCCGTGAAGTCCTCGGACCTCCGCGTGAATGGGGCGGCGCACGCGGCGGCGGCGGCCGGGACGGACTGCCCCTTTCACATCGGCGTTACGGAAGCGGGCTTCGGCCTCGGCGGGGAAACGAGGTCGGCGATCGGCGCCGGCGCGCTGCTCCTGTCCGGTATCGGCGATACGCTGCGGGTGTCCCTGACGGGCGATCCGGTGCGCGAGGTTTTGCTCGCCGCCGAGATATTGAAATCGCTGGACCTGCGCGCGGGGAGCATTCGCATGATCGCCTGCCCGACCTGCGGGCGTTGCCGCGTGGACCTCGAATCCATCGCGCGCCGGGTGGCGGCGCGCGCGTCCGCCCTCGAAAGGGAAACGCCGCGCGTTTCTTCCATATCCGTGGCCGTGATGGGTTGCGCGGTGAACGGACCGGGCGAGGCGGCGCACGCCGATATCGGCGCGGCCTGCGGCGACGGCAGGGCCGTGATCTTTCAAAAGGGCGCCATCGTGAAAACCGTGCCCGCGGCTGCCGCGGCGGCGGCCTTGATCGAAGAAATGGAGGCAATATGGGAATCGGTGACATGACGTTTTGGGTGGATCACCCGGCCCTGATCTGGATCGGCGTCGCCGTGCTGTTGGCCCTTATCGAGGCGGCCACCTTGGGGCTGACGACGATATGGTTTGCGATCGGCGCGGTGGTCGCGGTCTTTGCCGCCCTGCTCGATCTGAGCTTCTTCCTGCAGGTCTCGGTGTTCTTCGCCGTGTCCGCGCTCATGCTGATCTTCACGCGGCCCGTGGCCGTCAAGCGGATGAGGCTTCGCCGCGAAAAGAATGTCACGGAGCAGATGGAGGGCAGATCGGGCATTATGACGGAGGCCGTCCCGCCTTTCGGTACGGGTCTTGTCAAGGTGGGCGGCGTGTTTTGGACGGCGGTGGGGGAGGAACCCGCGCGCGGTATCGAAAAGGGCGTCGAGATTGTCGTGGTCAGGATAGAGGGTGTGAAGCTGGTGGTCAGGCCGGCCGCGGGCGGCGCCGGATCGTAGGTTTCGGTGGGACGGGCGCGCTGTTTTTCGGTATGCCTGCGAAAGCCGCGGCCCTGACAGAAAGGAGTTCGGAAATGGATGCAAACTGGATTATCCTATTGTTGGTCGCCCTTATCGTCGTGTTGCTTGCCATGAACATCAAGATCGTGCCGCAGGCAAAAGCCTATGTGATCGAGCGCCTTGGCGCGTACAACGGCACGTGGCAGGTGGGCTTCCACTTCAAGTTTCCGCTGATCGACCGGATCGCGAAGCGGGTCTCTCTCAAGGAGCATGTCATAGACTTTCCGCCGCAGCCCGTGATCACAAAGGACAATGTTACGATGGAGATAGACACGGTGATCTATTTCCAGATTACGGATCCGAAGCTCTATGCCTACGGCGTGGAACAGCCCATGGCGGCCATAGAGAATCTGACGGCGACGACGCTGCGGAACATCATAGGCGAGTTGGAACTCGACGAGTCGCTGACGAGCCGGGAATACATCAATACGAAGATACGGGAGGTGCTGGACGAGGCGACCGATCCTTGGGGTATCAAGATCAACCGCGTCGAGGTCAAGAACATCGTCCCGCCGCGGGATATCCAGACGGCCATGGAGAAGCAGATGCGCGCGGAGCGGGAACGCCGCGAGGCCATACTCAGGGCGGAGGGCGAGAAGAAGTCCGCCGTATTGATCGCCGAGGGCAACAAGCAGTCGCGGATATTGGAGGCCGAGGGTCAAAAGGCGGCCGTGATCTTGGCCGCCGAAGCCACGAAAGAAGCGCAGATTCGCGAGGCGGAGGGGCAGTCCGAGGCGATCCTGCTCGTGCAGAAAGCCACGGCGGACGGCATCCGGATGCTGGTGGCGTCGAATCCGACGAATCCCGTCATCGCGATCAAGAGCCTCGAAGCCTTTGAAAAAGCGGCCGACGGGCAGGCGACGAAGATCATCATCCCCTCCGAGATTCAGGGATTGGCGGGACTGGTGACGTCGGTGACGGAGCTTGTGAAGAACGAGGTATGATACTATGCACCCTCGGCTAAAAAGACGGACACGGTGCCGAGTTCGCATTTCAGGAGCTTGCCGCCGCCGAGGAGGGCGCGCCGGCCTCGGTACAGTTTGGGCGGCGTGATATCGCAGGCGAGGCCCGTTTCCGCGATCTTGGAGGCGGCGTTTCCGCTGACGATGTTCGCGATCTCGCGCAGGGCCGATTCCACCATCTCGTTGAAATCATCCGGGTCCACCATGGTCAGGCTCTGCACGATACGCAGGGCCGTTACCAAGGGGAACACGAATTCCGCGGTGCCGGGGCGGTCTCCCAGAAGGCCGATGCGCACGCTTATATCGCTTATGTTGCCTATATCGTTGCCCGCAGGCGCGTCGCTTTCGATGCGAAAGGGGATGTTCAGCATTTGGCCGAGTACCTCGCAGACGCTGTCGGCAAAGTAGCTTACAAACTGCGCGGACACGGTCCTGTCCGCGGTCCGCGGCGCGGCGGCGCCGGCCCCCGTGATCTTCCTGTCCTCGCCCACCACATGATAGATCAGCCAGCCGATCAGCTTGCCCGCGAACTGCTGCATGACTACAGGATCGAAATTGCTTTCGGCCAGACGCTTCTCATATCCCGCAACCGTATCGACAAAATCGCGGTGCAATTGCCGGTGGCGCGGCAGGTCCGCATAGCCCAAATCGGCTTGCAGGGCTTCCTCATCGGCGAAGTGCCGGACCACGTACTCCTTCAAAAATTCCACGGCCCGCGCGCAGGCGACCCGCCCGGCCTCGTCCTTTCCGCGCATGGCTTCCACAAGATCATCGGACATCCGGAACAATTCCCGGTGCTGCGCGTCGATAAGCGCGTTGCCGACGGCGTAGGAAGCTTTCCACATTCCCATTTCGGACCCTCCTGTTTCCCGGCGATTCTCGATGCGATATTCTACCATAACGGCGGCGATTTTACAATTGCGTTTTGAGGCGGGCATTTTGTTTGATTATTGATTGTCGGTCCGCTCGCGTGCGGCTTCTATATAGCCGTCGTCGGGGACGTCGTACTTGTTGGAATGCCGCACGGACCATTGATCGGGCGGATTGTATGCCACTTCCCGCCTGTATGCGGCTGCCCGCGCGTCCCAAGCAAAACGCAGCAACCTGAAATCGGTGCCGGTGGTCACGGCGACGGGCGGCCTACAGGAGCGCGGGAAAGAGCCGCGATACGGCCTTGGACAGCGGGGAATCCGTATGGTCCGCCGTGACGTACACGGCGAGCGCCTTGATCGCGGCGTCCGCGTTTTGCGGCGCCACGGGCAGGCCCACGGCGCGCAGCAGGGCCGCGTCGTTGTCGCTGTCGCCGAGCGCCAGCGTTTCCTCGAGGCGGAAGCCGAAGCGCTCCGCGAGCAGCCGCGCGGCCTCGCCCTTGTTGACGCCCGCCGCGTTGATATCGAGGAGCGCCGCGCCGGAGCGGGACATGCAGAGCAAGGCGGCGTCCGCGCCGAGCCGCGCGCCGATCT
>JAITLA010000031.1 GCA_031278145.1 Eubacteriales Family XIII. Incertae Sedis bacterium | reverse complement strand
TTATGAGCTGGCAAAACGCCTTGGGATCGACGCCATGGTCGCCGTGGGAGGCGGCAGTTCTATGGATACGGCCAAGGGTATCGGCGTGCTGCTCGTCGGCGGAGGCGTCATCAAGGACTACGAGGGTCTGGGAAAGGTTCCCGCAAAGATACCGACCCTGATCGCGGTTCCGACGACGGTGGGAACGGGAAGTGAGGTGACCTTTTGGGCTGTCATAAAGGACACCAAGGAGAATTATAAGCTGAGCGTCGGCAGCCCATTCATCGCGCCCGAGATCGCGTTCCTCGACCCCGATCTGGTGGCGACCCTGCCGCCGGGCATTATCGCTTCCACGGGAATGGACGCGCTTACCCACGCGATTGAGGGGTATACCGCCACCTTGGCGGAACCCATTACGGACGCTTGCGGCCTTTACGCAATAGAGCTGATCGGCAAAAATTTGCGAAACGCCGTATACACGGAGGATCTGACGGCCCGAGGAAATCTGCTCGTGGGCAGCATGATCGCGGGAATCTGTTTCGGAAATTCCGATGTCGGCGGCGGTCATTGCATGTCGGAATCGCTCGGAGGTCTGTACGATATGCCACATGGAATCGCGAATGCCGTCATGCTTCCGTACATTATGGAGTATAATTATCCTGCGGTAATGTATAAATTTTCCAAAATAGCGGCGGCGCTCGGTGAACGGGTGGAAAGAATGTCCGAAAGGGAAGCGGCCTACGCGGCGGTGGAGAACATTCGAAAGCTGAATCGGGATCTGGAGATTCCGTCGCTGAAAGAGCTCGGCGTGAAAATGGAAGATTTGGAAGAGCTGGCAGAACGCTCGGCCAACAATGTTTCTGTTGACAGCAACCCCCGCAAGGCGCGCAAGGATGATTTCTACGCTATGTTCCTAAAAGCGATGAACGACGCCTGACGGGGGGTATCTATGAATTTCGCTTCTGAAAATGTGAGGAAAAAAGCGGAGAAGCAGCTTCTTCGGCTCGGACCGGAACTACGGCTGAGCGGTTGCGTTCCCATGTGGGATCAGGGCGTATGGCATTTGAATGAAACGAATTCCGACTGGCAAACGCGTTGCGGATTTAAGATCGACAACAAATTTTTGACGAAGGTTTACGGTCTTTGCATGTGGATGACCTTGAAGGGATGCGCTTTTGAGAGCGATTACGAAGCGAGCTGTGAATTTTTGGGCGCCGCGAAAATCAGGGGCGTCGTATTCAGGCGCAGAAAGGGGAGGCTGTCGGAGATGGAATCGCTGTGCGCCGATCCGGATTTGGCGGATGCGATATGCCGCGCGGCGGAAAAATTCGATATCGAAACGATACGCATCCGTTGCGACCGCATGCGCGGAACGCTGTCCGTGGAGATCAGACCTTACGCGGGCGCCTTCGTATGGGTTAAGTTTCCTCCGATCACCAAGCAGATCCCTCTGCGCCCGGACGAAACCGCAGCGCTCTGCGAATTGGCGTTTTTCATAAAGGCGCATTTTTCCGAAGGACTGCGGCCTGCTTGAACAATCCCGTTCGCTGCGCACCGGGCATAAACGAACGGAGGAGCGGAACGAAGTTCCGCGACCCGTTTGCGTAATAAAAAAGTTGCCCGGGCAACTTTTCCGTAAGTGTTGACCGCTTCGAAAAAGCTTGTTATACTGGTTGCGACAGACATTGTTTATCGAGCTTGTGCGCGTATGTTTCAGGGAGTTTTTTCAGGAGAGGAGATTATTATGAAGTTCAAAAAGATGACGCTCAACATCAACGGAGCCGATAGGACGTTCATCTGCGATCCGGCGCGGGACACGCTTGCCGCGGTGGTGCGCAGGCTCGGCCTGACGGGAACAAAGGTCGGCTGCGGTACAGGGGTCTGCGGCGCCTGCTCCGTGATTTTGAACGGCAAGGTCATCCGTTCGTGTACGCGAAAGATCACATCCGTGGAGGAGTACGGCGAGCTGATTACGATTGAGGGCATAGGCGCGCCAAACCGCCTGCATCCCTTGCAGGTGGCTTGGATGAACAGCGGCGCCGTGCAGTGCGGCTTCTGCACGCCGGGCTTCATCGTTTCGGCGTATCAGCTGCTCAGGGAGAACGCGAACCCGTCCCGCGAGGATGTGCGGGATTGGTTCCAAAAGCACAGGAACATCTGCCGCTGCACGGGCTATAAGCAGATCGTGGACGCGGTGATGGCCGCAGCGCGGGTACTGCGCGGCGAATGCGATATAGAGGATATCAAGGTGAAGCTGCCCGAGAACAAGGACTACTACGGTCTGCCGCTCGTGCGTCCGGCGGCGCTCGCCAAGGTCTGCGGGCTGGCCGATTACGGCGACGACATAGAGCTCAAGATGCCCGACGGCACGCTCCACGTGGTCATGGTGCAGCCCAAGCTCACCCATCACGCAAAGATTGTCAAGATCCATACGGAAGAGGCCGAAGGGATGCCCGGCGTTTATAAGATTGTCACGAGCAAGGACGTGATCGGCTCGAACCGGCTGAACATGTTCCAATTCCTGCCGCGCACGCTCGCCTCCGAACAGACGCACATCCTCATAGCGGAGGACAAGATATTCAATTACGGAGATATCATCGCGCTTGTGGCCGCAGACACCAAGACGCACGCCCGCGAGGCCGCCGCGAAGGTAAAGCTCGAATACGAGCAGCTGCCGGAGCTGCTGAACTACCTCGACGCCGCCATGCCGGACGCGGTGCGCGTCCACGAGGACCATCCGAACATCTGGTCCTACCAGCCCACGGTGAAGGGGGCGGGCCACGATACGCCGGCCCTGTTCGAGGAAGCGCCTCACGTGGTCGAGGGCAGCTTCTACTCGACGCGCGAGCCGCACATGCCGATAGAGGGCGACACGGTGCAGGCCTACTTCGACGAGGACGACATCCTGACGGTGCAGTGCAAGGCCCAATGCGTATACGCGAACATAGGCGACATCGCGGAGGCGACCGGCCTGCCGCCCGAAAAGGTGCGCGTCATAGAAAACCCCACGGGCGGCACCTTCGGCTGGGGCATCGCGGCGGCCACCTACTCGCTGGCGGCCATCGCGTGCATGGCCTGCGACAATCTGCCCGTCGCCTTCTCCATGACCTACGCGGAGTACATGGCCTACAGCGGCAAGCGCTGCCCGTCCTACATCAACTCCCGTCTGGCCTGCGACAAGGACGGGAAGATCCTCGCGGCGGAGTGGGACAGCGGCGTGGACCACGGCGCCTACAACGAGCTCGGCGACGATCTCATTACGCGCATCGCCCGTTTCATGTACTTCCCCTACAATGTGCCGAACGTGCTGGGTCTGGCCAGGGTCGCCTGCACCAACCATTCCTACGGCACCGCCTACAGGGGCTACGGCTCGCCGCAGGCCTATACGGCTTCCGAGGCCATGATGGACATGATGGCCGAGAAGATCGGCCTCGATCCCTTTGAGTTTCGCCGGCGGAACGTCGCGCGGCCCGGCGATCTGAACGTGAATTCCCATCCCTTCAACATCTATCCGATGGAAGAGATCATGCAGACCATGAAACCCCTCTACGATAAGGCGCTGGCGGAGGCGAAGAAATGCGATACGCCGCAGAAACGCCGCGGCGTGGGCATCGCGTGGGGCGGCTACAACGTCACCGAGGGTACGGCGGATCAGTGTACCATCGCGCTGGAACTCCGCGAGGACGGGAAGTTCGTGAAGTACGACACGTGGCAGGATCAGGGCCAGGGCGGGGACATCGGCTCGCTCATGGTGACACTGGAGGCGCTGAAGCCCTTCGGCGTGACGCCGGACGACATCGTTCTGATTCAGAACGACAGCAAGTTCTGCCCCGACCACGGCAGCTCCGCTTCGAGCCGCTCCCACTTCATGAACGGCTGGGCCACCAAGGAATGCGCGGACAGGCTGTTCGAGGCCATGCGCAAGCCCGACGGCAGCTACAGGACGCACGCGGAAATGACGGCCGAAGGCATCCCGACCAAGTACGAGCATCAGGTGCTGAACAGCACGCACAATCTCACGGATCTGGACCCGAACACCGGCATCGGAAACCCGACCCCGGAATTCACCTACGCCCTCTTCATGGCGGAGGTGGAGGTGGACACGGCAACGGGCAAGACCACCGTGCTGCGCTATACCTGCGTGGACGATGTGGGCGTCATAGGCAACATCGACGCGGTCAACGGGCAGGCCTACGGCGGCATGTCGCACACGATAGGCTTCGCGCTGTCGGAGAACTACGACGACGTCAAGAAGCATGGCAATATGGCGGGCGCCGGCATTCCGGCGATCAAGGACATACCCGACGAGCTGAACGTGATACACCTCTGCACGCCCAGGGAGATCCACCCCTTCGGCTCGTCCGGCGCCTCGGAGGCCTATCAGTCGAGCGGGCATATGGCCGTGATCAACGCAATCCACAACGCGACGGGCGTGCGCGTCTACGAGCTGCCCGCCTCCGCCGAGAAGGTCAAGGCCGGCCTCGCCGTCCTCGCGCAGGGCGGGAAGATCGAGCCGCCCAAGAAGTATTTCCTCGGCTCCGATTTCCACGAGGAGATGGAGAACATCAAGAACAATCCGCTGTAGGCCAATCCATCGGTTTTGATCGATTTTGGGGAAGCGCCGCGCGGGCGCGTTTCGGCGGCGTTAAAAAAGGAGCGGTCTTGCTTGCGAGATCGCTCCTTTTTCACGCGATGAGAGGGATCGCCCGAGCATCGGGCGCCGGCCGCGCCGCAGCCTCAGTGCTTGATGCCCGTAAGACGCTCGGCCTCTTTTCTGTAGAATTCGGTGAGCTCCTCCATCGAGGCAAAGGCCGCCTCTTCCGCCGCCTCGCCGTCCTTGG
>JAITLA010000140.1 GCA_031278145.1 Eubacteriales Family XIII. Incertae Sedis bacterium | reverse complement strand
GCGGGATCGATCAGCGCGGCCGTCCCCACGGCGACGGCGGAGGCGCCGGCCATCAGGAATTCCGCGGCGTCCTCGCCGCTCATGATGCCGCCCATGCCTATGACGGGGATGCTTACGGCGCGCGCCGTCCTGTATACCATGGCCAAGGCGACGGGCTTCACCGCAGGCCCGGACAGTCCCCCCGTCACGTTCGCGAGCAGCGGCGCGCGCGCGTTCACGTCGATGCGCATGCCGATCAGGGTGTTGATGAGCGAAAGCGCGTCCGCGCCCGCGGCCTCGACCGCGCGCGCGATCTCCGTTATGTCCGTCACATTGGGCGTGAGCTTCACGATCAGCGGTTTTTTCACGCGCCGCCGCACCGCGCCCGTCAGTTCCGCCGCCGCGCGCGCATCCGTGCCGAAGGCAAGACCGCCCGCGCGGAGGTTCGGACAGGATATGTTGAGCTCCAGCAGATCGACGGCCGCGCCGTCGAGCTTCTCCGCCACCTCGCAGTATTCGTCCACGCCGTGCCCCGCCACGTTCGCGATGACGCGCGTGTCCGAATCGCCGATGCGGGCCCGCAGGAAGGGCAGTTCCTCCGCGATGAAGCGATCCACGCCGGGGTTTTCGAGCCCGATTGCGTTCAGCATGCCGCAGGGGCTCTCCGCGATGCGCGGCGCCGGGTTGCCGGGCCAAGGCCGCGCCGAAACGCCCTTCGCCGTAACCGCGCCGAGCCGCGCGAAGTCGTAGAAGCGGCCGCTCTCCCGCGCCGAAAAGGTCCCGGAGGCCGTAAAGACGGGATTGCGGAAGCTCAGGCCGCAGAAGGCGACGCGCAGATCGGGTTCAGACATCCCAGATCACCTCGCTTCCGTCGAATACGGGGCCGTCCCGGCATACCCTGCGGTTGACGAAGGCCTCCGTCCCGTCCGCGATCTTGCAGACGCAGCCGAGGCAGGCCCCGTAGCCGCAGCCCATCCGCGCCTCGAGCGAGAGTTGCAGGGCTATCCCCTGCCCGCTCGCGAAGCGGGACAGGGCGCGCAGCATGGGCGCGGGGCCGCAGGCGAAGAAGCGCTCGCCGCCCGCAAGCGGGAGCTCCTTCAGGAGCGCGACGGCGCTGCCGTGAAAGCCCGTCGATCCGTCGTCCGTCGCGATGTGCAACGCGGCGCGCGCCGCATCAAAGGCGGGCGCGAGAAAGACCTCGCTCCGGTAGCCCAGCACGGCGCGCAGCGGCGGCGCGCCGTCGCCGCGCAGGGCATGCGCGAGGAACAGGAGCGGCGCCGCGCCGAGGCCGCCGCCTATCAGCGTCACGCGGGAGGCGTCGCGCGCCGCGTCCGTATCGAAGCCCCGGCCCGCGGGCGGGCCCACGCGCAGCGCGGTGCCGCGCGCGTAGGAGGCCATTTGGCGCGTGCCCGCGCCGGCCGCGCCGAAGACGAGCGTCAGGCGTCCCTCCGACCAGTCGCACACGCCGAAGGGGCGCGGCAGCAGCCGGCTCGCGTCATTCAGATACACGTTCACGAATTGTCCGGGCAGGGGCGCGGGATAGCGCGCCGCGCCGCCCTCGATCTCCAATACCATGCCGTATACGTCCGTCGCCATCCGCTCGACGCGCAGGATCTCCGCGAGGAAACCGCCGCACGCACGCCGGGGGAGGTCGCGCGCCGCGCCGCTCACGATGGAGCCCGCCCGCGCAGGGCGTCTTCGATGTCGCTCCGCATGACGCGCACCGCTTCGCGCGCGGCGTCGCCGATGTTGCCGGCGCCGAAGCGCGCGTCGCTTTGCCACGCCGCCATGATGCCGCGCGACGAGTTGACGATGCAGCCGCCCCCGTCCTTGTCGAAGAAGCCGCGCAAATCCTTCCCCGCAGCCCCCTGCGCGCCGTAGCCCGGCACGAGGAAGAACACGCGCGGCATGCGCGCCCGCAGGGCCGCGCCCCGCGCGGCGAAGGTCGCCCCGACGACGGCGCCCACCTTGCTGTAACCGCGGCTTCCGATCAGATCCGCGCCCCAGCTTGAAACGAGATCCGCCACATGCTCGCAGACCGTCAGTCCCGAGGCCGCGAGCACTTGGTCCTGGATGTCCGCGCCGCCCGGATTGCTCGTCTTCACGAGGATGAACACGCCCTTGTCGCGCGCCGCGCAGACCCGCAGGAAGGGCGCAAGGCTGTCGCCTCCCATGTAGGGATTCAGCGTGATCGCATCCTCCGCCCAGATCTCGTATTCCCGCGATTCGATACGGACGCCCGCGAGGTGGGCGGCGTAGGCCTCCGCCGTGCTCGCGATGTCGCCGCGCTTCACGTCCCCTATCACGAGAAGGCCCTTCTTTGCGGCGTAACGCGCCGTGTCGATATAGGCGCGAAGGCCGTCGGGACCGAGCTGCTCATACACGGCGATCTGCGGCTTCACGACCGGGACCAGATCGCATACGGCGTCCAGGATCCGCCTGTTGTACGCCGCGAACATCGCCGCGACGGCGCCCGGGCCCGGACCGTGCGTTTCGAAGCATTCCGCGCGCAGATCCGCGGGGATCATCGCATAGGCCGGGTCGAGGCCGACGACAATCGGCGCACCCCGACCTTCGATCCGCTCAATCAGTCTGTCTATCATAAGGACGTCCTCTCTTCTTCATGAAAATCGACAGGGCGTCGCTCCAGGTCAAGACGCCGCCGCGCAAGGTGCAGCGCGGCCTGCCGAATACGCGCATGCCGTCGAAGGGGCAGTTTTTTCCCTTGGACGCAAAATCGTCGCAATTCACCGTATAGGGGTGTTCCACGTCGATGACCGCGATGTCCGCGGCGGCGCCCGGGAGCAGGCTGCCGCGCGGCAGGCCGATCAGCCGGGCGGGATCCGCGCTCATGCGCCGGATCAGATCGGGCAGCTTCAGGCGGCCGCCGCGCACGAGAACGGTATACCCCATCGCGAAGGCGATCTCAAGCCCCGTTACGCCAAAGGGCGCTTCCGCCATCGGGAGCGCCTTTTCCTCTGCGGTATGGGGCGCGTGGTCCGTCGCGATGATGTCTATCGTTCCGTCACAGAGCGCGTCGATCACGGCCTGCCTGTCGGATTCCGTGCGGAGCGGCGGATTCATCTTCGCGTTCGTGCCCGCGCGCAGCAAGGCTTCCTCCGTCAGCGCGAAGTAGTGCGGCGCGGTTTCCGCGCTCAGCTTGACGCCCCGCGCCTTCGCCGCGCGGATCAGCTCCACGCTCGCCCGCGCGCTGATGTGCTGCAGGTGTATGTGCGCGCCCGTTTCCTCGGCGAGCGCGATGTCCCGCGCCACGATGTCGACCTCGGCGAGCGCGGGGAGGCCCCCAAGCCCCAGCCGCCTCGACATCAGGCCCTCGTTGACCGCGCCGCCGCCGAGCGCGCCGTTTTCGGGATGGTCCATGATCACGAGCCCCAGCGCGGCGGCGCGCTCCGCCGCCCGGCGCATCAGCGCGGCGTCCGGTATGGTCGTGCCGTCGTCCGACAGGGCGCAGATGCCCTTTCCGATCAGCTCGAAGCAGCGCGTCGGCGCGTCGGCCATGGCTGCGAAATCGGTGAGCGCGCGGCCGGCCCGGCCCTCCGTGAGGGCGCCCGCGGACAGCAGGTTGACGAGGCCGACCGCGCGACCGCGCCCGTCCACGAACAGGAGCGTTTCGCGATTGTCCACGGCGGGCGTCGTGTTTGGCATGCAGCAGACGGTCGTATAGCCGCCCTTCGCCGCGGCCATGCTGCCCGTGGCGATGCTCTCCTTGCGGACGGCGCCGGGCTCGCGGAAATGCACGTGCAAATCGATCAGGCCCGGAACCACGACGCAGCCCGCGGCGTCGATCACGCGAAGGCCCCCGGGCAGGGCGAGGCCCGTGACGAACGCGCCGTCCCGCCGCCGCGCCGGCGCGATCTCCGCGATCACGCCGTCTTTGACGAACAAATCCGCCGGCTCGTCGCGCCCCGCTATGGGGTCCACCACACGGCCGCCGCGTATCCATATCCGGCTCGACGCGCCGAGCACCCGCGCGGGCGCGCCCGTCCGCACCGGCCCCCTCAATATTCCCCCGCCTTCACGAGGTTGTCGCAGTATTCGCATCTGTATTCCTTCGCGTCCTCGTCCACGAGGCGGAATATATGCGCAACGCCGCTCTCGGACGAGGTGACGCAGCGCGGGTTTTTGCATTTGATCACGTCCGTCACCGTTTCGGGCAGCCGCAATTTGATCTTCCTGACGATGATATGATCCTCTATGATGTTCACGGTCGCGTTGTGATCGATAAGCCCGAGCACCGCCAGATCGACGTCCGTGATGTTCTCTATCTTGATCAGATCCTTGCTGCCGTGCTTTTTGCTGGCGGCGTTCATGATGAAAGCCACGGTGTTGCGGCTCGTGTCGATGTTCAGATAGGCGAGGACCCGCATACCGCAGCCCGCGCGTATGTGGTCGATGACGATGCCCTTGGCGATGCTGTTGATGACGACCATTCAAATTCCTCCCTTCGAGCCGCCGCGCAAGCGGGGCGGTGCGCCGTTCGATTGCGGGCGGACGCCGGCCGCCTCAGAGGCGCGCGGCCTCTGCGCCCAGCAGCGCCATGATCAGCGCCATGCGGATGTACATGCCGTTCTTGGCCTGCTTGAAATAGAAGGCCCGCGGATCCGCGTCCACCTCGGTCGCGATCTCGTTGACGCGCGGCAGGGGATGCAGCACCATCATATCGGCGCGCGCGCGGCGCAGCTTCTCCGCGTCCAGGATATAGCTGTCCTTCAGGCGTATGTAGTCCGCCTCGTTGAAGAAGCGCTCCCGCTGCACCCGCGTCATGTAGAGGACGTCCAGGGACGGCATCGCCTCGGGCAGGTCCTCCGTTTCCCAAAACGGCGTCCCCGTCCGCTGCAGGACCTCCTTGCGCACGTACTCGGGAACCCGCAGCTCCTCCGGCGAAACGAGCGCGAAACGGACACCCTTGTAACGGGCGAGCGCCTTGATCAGCGAATGCACCGTGCGGCCGAACTTCAGATCGCCGCAGAGGCCGACGGTCAGATTTTCAAAACCGCCCTTCTCGCGCTTGACGGTCAGAAGGTCCGTCAGCGTCTGCGTGGGATGCTGGTGGCCTCCGTCCCCTGCGTTGATCACGGGGATGTCCGTATGCGCGGCGGCGACGCGTGGCGCGCCCTCCTTGGGATGCCGTATCACGGCGATATCCGCATAGCAGGCCACGGTTCGGATCGTGTCCGCTATGCTCTCGCCCTTGGCGACCGAGCTCGATCCCGGCTCCGAAAAACCGATCACCCGGCCCCCGAGCCGCAGCATCGCGGCCTCGAAGCTGAAGCGCGTCCGCGTGCTCGGCTCGTAGAACAGCGTGGCGAGCAGCCGGCCTCGGCAAGCCTCCGCGAAGTCCTGCGGCGCGTCCATGACGCGCCCCGCCAGCGCGAAGAGGAATTCCGTTTCCTCCACGCTGAAATCCAAGGGTTCCAACAAGCTTCTGCCTTTCAAATCCATAAGCGCCCTCCGCGCGACCCGCCATCGCCGTGAATGTATCCAAAAATCAATTGAACGCCGCCGCCCAATCCCCCGCCGGCAGTACACACGGGGACGGTTCTTTTGTGTATTGGGCAGGTTTGGCACTGTGGCCCGTGCCGGTAAATCGCGCAATTCCAACATTGTATGTGTTACACAAATGAACCGTCCCCATGTGTTCCTGGCGCCCGTTCTCGCGACGATGTTCTGGAAGCGGACGACCACGCCCGGCGCGCTCGTTTCCATGTTTGCCGGCGCCGCCGCCGTCCTCTTTGTGGAACTGACGGATTACATAAACATAGAATCCCTCTTTGTCGCTCTGCCCGTAAGCGTCGTTACGCTGTTTGCGGTCACGTTCGCGACCAAGCCGGAAACGGACAAGCTCGACATCTATTTCGATGACGAATGGGAGAAAAGGCACGGAAACATCGAAAACGCGACCTGACGATTCTCAAAAGCCCGGCAAAACGGGCGGAGCCGCTTCAAAGCGTTTGAAGCGGCTCTTTTTGTGTGCGGCCGATTTCCTTTTATATTATTATATTCAAATATTTCTAAAAAACTTCAAAATACTGCTTGACATTATGGAATATGATGGTATAATGAAAAATAAATGGGAAGTTCCTGCGTCGGTCGCGCACAAGCGGGCGCCGGCCGAAGGAAAATCCCGCAGCGGTCGCGCGGCGCCGGCGAAAGGACCGGCCTCGGGCTTCGGCAAGCGCTTCGGACGGGCCCGGCAAGGGCTCGGCGAGGGGCGCGCGGGCGGGGGCGGACGCATTGTGAGAAGGGAGGCGATGTTTTGAAACGATGGAGGCCGATTCTGGGCATATTGCTGGCGCTTTTCTCCGTCGCCGGGCTCGTGTTTTGGGAAACGACGGGGCGGAGCGAATTGCTCATGGATCGGGTGGTGGTGGCGAGCGGGGACATCCGCGCGGGCGCGGTCGTGCGCGCGGACATGCTCACGACCGTTCTGATCCCGAAGGACGGCGTGATCGAGAACGGCTTTTCGGCCGGGCGCGAGGACGAGATCGTGGGCAAGAGGACCGCGTGGCCCCTTACCGCGCGACAGCAGATATCCTCGGATGCGTTCGCGCCCGAGGATGCGTACCTGAAGGCGGGGGAAGCCTTCTTCGTGATTCCGGCCGCGTGGATCGCGATGCGCAGCAGCGCGCTCAGGCGCGGCGACACGGTGGAGATAGCGTCCGCGTTCGGAACGGGAGAGGGCTTCGGCCGCTACAAGCTCGCCTTTGTGAAAGACGCGGAGGAACTGGAGGTGCGCGACATGCTGCCGAGCGGCGAGCTGCTGCGGGACGCGCCGAGCAAGAGGGAGCGCACGGACGCGAGCGCGGTGATAGACCATGTGGAGATCATCGCGACCAAGGCGGCCTACGAGGCGATACGCGCCTTTGCCGAAGGCGCGGGCGCACCCGCGCTCCTGGTGATTCAAAGGGAGGAATGACAATTGAGCGAGCATTTCATATTTCATGGGATCGACGCCAAGGTGGGCACCACGATGGTGGCGCTGTCCGCGGCGGAGGCCCTCGCGGAGAGGCAGCCCGAGAAGAGCGTGCTGTTTCTGGCCCTGAACGGCCGTGAGAGCACGGAGTATGTGCGCGCGGGCGCGGAGAGCATAGACGCGCTGAAGAGCCGGATCGAGAGCAGGCTGCTCGGCGAGGAGGAACTGATCGCGCACTGTCTGCGCTTGAAAAACCTGTTCGTGCTCGGTGGCATCGCCAACGAGGAAGAAGAACGCTACTACATGCCCGAGGCGACCGCCTTTCTGCTGGACGTGGCCGGGCGCGTGTTCGACCGCATCATCACCGACGGCGGCAACCGCTTGGACAACGGCCTCGCGTTCGGCGCGCTTTCATACGACGCGAACCGCTTCCTCGTGCTGACCCAGCAGGAAACGGCGCTGGCGCGCTGGGAGAAGCGCAAGCCTCTCTATGAGCGGCTCGGCATCCTGCCGAAGTCCTATATCCTGAACAACTACGTCGAGAAGGACATCTATCCCGCGGACTATGTGGCGCGCAGGTTCGCGGAGGAACGGCGGCTGTTCCGCTGCGTGCGCTTCGTCCAAGGCGGGCGGCAGGCCGAGATAGAGCGCAAGACCCTGTGGGCGAGCGCGGCGGACGGCTTCACGGACGATATCGCGGCGCTTGCGGGCGCGCTGACGGGTGAGGACGCGGGCGAATCGGGCAAAAGGAGAAGGCGTTGGAAAAGTTTTATATAGAGCGATATCTGGCGGAGCAATCGCCGCGGGATCAAGAGATCATGAGCTTTGCGGGCATCTGCGAGAAGGTAGAGGCCGAGTTTCGGCGGGAATGGGAGGAAGAGAGGAACGACGCGCAGAGGATACTCGCGATACAGAAGCGGGCCATCATCGGCTACGAAAAGGAAGTCGCCTACTTCAAGAACAAAATATCGGGCCTGCTGCGCAGGTTCAAGGGCGAAAAGACCGCCTTCCCGAGGTGGTATCCCTCCCTGACGGACGCCGTCTATCATGAGAACTGGGGTCTGGCCGGCATGGCGGAATGGTTCTCGGGCGTCTTCTCGGAAAGCGGCTCCGCGAAGATCATAGGGGACCGCATCTATTTTCTGGAGGATGGCGCGATGCGCCTGAAGCCGCAGCGGATCGGCCTCGAACGACGGGAGCAGATGGTGCGCGCCTTCCTGCTGCTTACGCCCGATGAACGCCTCGACAAGGAGTTCCACGAGATATACATGCTGGACGGGACGCGGGTGACGATATTTCGTGGCGGCATGACCAAGTCCGGGCAGGACGCGATCATATTCAGGCGCTACATCATACCGCACTACAGCTTCGAGGAACAGGCCTCGCGGGGCTCCATACCGGTCGAGGCGGTGGACTTCTTCAAGAGCATGGTGCGCGTGGGCTACAATGTGGCCTTCTGCGGCCCCGTTCGCTCGGCAAAGACCACCTTTCTCTCCACCTGGCAGAACTGCGAGGACAGCCGGCTCGAGGGCGTGATGGTGGAAACGGACCCCGAGATTCCGCTGCACAGTCTGATGCCCGAGGCGCCGATCATACAGCTGATCGCGGACCGGGAGAAGCTGCGGAACATATCGAAGAATCTCCTGCGAAGCGACGCGGACTATTTCATCCTCGCGGAGGCGCGGGACGGCATCGCGCTGGATACGGCGGTTCGGATGGCGCGGAAGGGAACGCGCCGCATGAAGCTCACCTTTCACACGCGCGATCCCATGCACTTCGCGCACGACGTCGCGGTGGAGATCGTGCGCACGATGGGCGGGGAGATCGAGGAAACGGCGCGCAGGGTCGCGGGCGGCTTCGACTACGTGTTCCACTTCATTCAGCTCAAGAACAAGGGGCAGAAGCGGCTGCGCGGCATCTATGAGATGGGCCTGCACCCCGAGAGCCGCTGCGTCGTGATGACGGAGATCTGCGGCTATGTCCACGCGGAGGATCGCTGGAGATGGCATTACCGTATCGGTGCGGACAAGCGGATCGCGGGCGAGGAGGAGGACGCGGAGGCCTTCCGCGACTTCGAGGCGGCGCTGCGCAAGCTGGCGGAAGGAGGCGCGGCATGATGCGGGCGGAAAACATCGGCATATTGATCACGGGCGCCTTCTACGCGCTCTTCGCGGGCGGGCTGCTGCTGGCGCGCCTCGCGCAGTGCAAGACCCTGCTCCTGCTCATCAGGACGCGGCGCAGGCTCTACATCGGAAACCGCGTCGCGCGGGCGGGCGCCTTGGATGAACACATAGCCTTGCTGCTGCACACCGCCTGCAAGAGGAAGTATTCGACGCAGCTCTTCCGGGCCGTGAGCGGGGTCCTCTTCCTCGGCATGCTCTTCGCGGCCCTGCAGAGCATGCGCCTGCCCGCGGCCGTGCTGCTTGCGCTCACCGCCGGACTGACGCCCTACCTGCTGCTCAGGATACGGGCCGAAACGATAAGGCGGCGCGGCAGCCAAGAGGGGGAGCGCCTCGTGGCGGCCTTCCTGAACAGGTACAGGATAGAGAATTACAACGTATGCGAAACCCTTGAAAGGCTGGTCGCGAGCAGCGCGGAATTCCGCATCTGCGGCAGACATCTCTTCAAGCTGCTGCTTGCGATCCGAAGCGCGGGAAACGGCGAAAAGCTCCACCGCGCCACGGAGGCCTTCGCGCGCGCCGTCGACACGAACTGGAGCCGTATGCTGGCCTACAACATCAGGCTCGGCGTCGAGCAGGGCATGAACGTATCCCCCGGGGTGGAGGACATTCTCGTGCAGCTGCGCGACGCGCGCGCCGGCATGGAGGAAACAAAGCGGCTGAACGCGGAATCGTCGCGCATCATAAGCTTCTTTGTCCCCTTTTTGTACCTCGGCTCGATTGTGCTCTCGATGCGTTTTCTCGGCCTGTCCCTTCCGGCCCTGCTGCGGAACCAGCTTGCCACCTCCGAGGGCTTCACGCTGCTGGCCCTGATCGCCATGCTCTTTGTCGTGAACGTGATCCTGCTCGAGCTTGTCACGCACCAGAAGATGGATTATTGAGGGAGGGCGCATGGAACACATCACCTATTACGTGTATGCGGCCTGTCTGCTTGCGGCTTGCGCCGGGCGCTGGCTGACCCTGCCCGTCAGGCGCCGCCTGGCCGTTCTCGACCGCGGCAGGGAGGGCGCACAGCGCGCGGGGAAGCGTCTGCGCTTGCGGATCGACGCGCTGCGGGAGCACATGCAAAAGGATCGAAAGGACCGGGAGATCTACGAGGCCATCAGCTTCCTGCGGAACGTCACGGCCGTGGGCATGAGCGCGAGCATGAGCGCGGACCTCGCGTTGCAGAGGCTCGCGGAGAGCAGGGGCGTGTTGCAGCCCGCATACGCCAAGACGCTGGGGCTTTTGCGGCTCAACAGGCGGGAGGAGGCCGCCAAGAAATTCGGGGAGGCGGTCGGTGACGGGCTCGGGCTCGATTTCATTCGCGTCGTCCTGCAATGGGACGACATCGATCCGCGCGAGCTCACCGCGTCGCTGATCTCCTACCAGAAGAGCCTGAAGGAGATGCGCGTCACGGCGCGCAAGAAGCGGGACGAGCTCCTGAGCGATCTGATCTACGTCCCCGTGATCGTCAACATCCTGCTCGTGTTCGTGAATTTCATATTCATCGCGTATTTTGCGGAACAGCGGGATATGCTGCGCGATTTGTTTTTTTAGGGCCCCTTGCGGGCGCCAATCACCGCCGGCCCGCAGGGCTGCGTCGCCGGCGCGGTTTTCAACAAAGAAAGGGATTTGAAAAATGAAACAGACGATTATCCTATTGGCAACGGTCATACTGGGCATCGCGATCTCGACGATGATACTGACGTTCCAAGACACGACGCGGGATATTACGAACGCGACGCAGGGTCGAATGCAAAAGGTGCTCGAGTTCGAGGAAACGCCATGAAGCAGTTCATCGTACTGATTGCGATGCTGGCGCTCGGACTTGCGATCTACGGCATGATCGCGGGCCCCGACGAGGATTCCGTGCTGTCGACGATGAAGGGCGTATGGGCGGACGAGATCGAGCTTCGCACGCGGGAACCGTAGCGAGGGCGCGCGTGAGGCCGGCAATGCGCCCCGCGCGTCCGCACCCCTGTTTTGCGGCGGCCTGCGGCCGTCGAATGAGGATGCGTTTATGAAACAATTTATCGTGTTGGCGGCGATGCTGCCGCTCATCATGGTGTTCATCATGCAATTCGCGCTCGAACAGACGAACCAAGGCAGGATTGCGGCCCTGCAGGAGCTTGTGTACGGCGCGAAGGAGCAGGCCAAGCAAGAGGGCCGCTTCACGCCCGCGATCAAGGCGGCGCTCGCGCGCGATATCGCCGCGCGTTTCAAGCTCGCCGAGAGCGAGGTCGTCATCGAGGCGGACAACCGCGTGAAGTACCGCCTGAACGAATTCGACGAGCGGGAGATGATCGCGTACAGGGTCAAGGTTCCCATCGAGAAGATCATGGCGGGAAACAGGCTGATGGGCATATCCGACGCGGAGAACGCGGGCGTCTACATCATAGAGGGAAGCACGGCCAGCGAGAAACTGAGGGATGCGCCATGAAGGTCCTGATCGTGTTTCTGGGCATGCTGCTGATCTGC
>JAITLA010000104.1 GCA_031278145.1 Eubacteriales Family XIII. Incertae Sedis bacterium | reverse complement strand
TTCGTGGCAAAGCAGACAGCGGGCGGCTTCTTCCATCGCGGTGCGGTGCGTGAATCCGGGCCGCGCTTCGGAAGTGTACTCCGTCTTTGCAAGCTTACTCAACTCAATCAACCTCCTCACTGGTTTTTCTCGTACTCTCACCGGCCGATTTGTTACCACTCAAAGCAATGAGATATTTTAATTATGTTACAGTTCAGAGGCGGGCGGCCTTGGGCTTGGTAATCCTCTCCGCTCTTCGCAACGCCGCAAGGGACGCGGCGTTTGACGGTAAATTCCAACCGGTCGCTGCACGACCGGGGAATTCTCGAGTGGCGCCTTCCGGCCGTTTGCAAAAGACGCAAACGGGGATAGGCGCGCATGCTCGCTGCGGTGGCCGCAAAGAACGCGGCCCTGGAATACCGCAATGACGCTCCGTGGAATACCAAGCCCGAGGCCCGTAACAGCCGGCTTTTGCATGGGGTCTGAATAGTAACCCGGAAGGTTTCGAATATTAAAAAAGATTAATATTTGTTTAAGCCTGATTTAACCCGCCACCGCGCGCAATGTGTTACTATAAACGTACAGCACGCGTGGCGGGCCAATCGGACGAGGCCGGCCGGGAAGCGGCCGGTATCCATTTATCGGAAAGGAGCGTTTTATGAGTGTTACGGTGTACGATTCCCTGTATCGCGGCGGTACGGTCATTACGGTGAACCGGAATGAGGACATCGCCGATTGGGTCGCCGTGAAGGACGGCAGGATTGCGGCCGTCGGCGCGGCCAAGGACGAGCCGAAGGCCCTGGAGGTTTTCGATCTCGACGGCGCCGTTCTGCTGCCGGGGCTGTACGACGCCCACTGTCATGTTATGCCGACGGGTTTCTTTCTGGACGGCGTGAACCTGCTGGAAACGAAATGCTTGGAGGAGGTGCTGCAGCTGCTCAAAAACCGCTGCACTCGGACGCGCAAGGGCGAATGGGTGTTCGGCGCGGGCTTCATGGCGCAGAACATGAAGGAGGGGCGCTTCCCGAACCGCTCCGAGCTCGACGCCGTTTCCTGCGATCATCCCATCATGATCACGGCGCAGACCCTTCACGGCGGCGCTTTCAACACAAACGCCCTCGGGCGCATCAACATCCCCGACGCGGTGGGCGTCGGCAGGGCGGCGGATGGTTCGCTCGACGGCACGCTGCTCTCGGACGACGCGTTCTTTCCGGCTGTTTCGCAGGTCATGGGGCTGCTCCCCGAGGCCAAGCTGAAGGCGTTCATCGAAAGCTGCGCCGACTACGCCCGCAAGAGGGGCGTGACCTCCATCATCGGCCTGCTCGGCCAGTTTGTCGACGGCGATACGGATGTGGAGATCGCGGAGCGCGACAAGGCCGAATTCCCGGTGAACCTCGTCACCTTCTATCAGACCTGGGATATCGAGAAGATCAGGAAATACAAGCTGCCGCGCATAGGCGGTTGCCTGACCCTGGACGGGGCGGGCTTCGAATACACCATGGCTCTGCAGAATGTCTACACGGAGCGGCCCGAGCGGCGGGGCTTCCTCATTCACACGGACGAGGAGATCTACAAGCTCCTTTCGCAGGCGCACCGCGAGGGCATACAGACGGCCTTTCACGCCCTCGGCGACAGGGCGATAGACCAGCTCCTGTTCGTATTCCGTCAGGTTATCGGGGAGCAGGGCAACAAGGATCTGCGCCACCGCGTCGAGCATTTCTCGCTCCCGTGGGACATCCATATGGATATGCTCGCCGAAATGAAGCTCGTCGCGTCCATGCAGCCGGCCTTTTCGGGGCTCTGGGGCGAGCCGCTGAGTGGGTATTACGATCTGTGCATGGGCCGCGAGAGGGCCTCGCGCATGGAGGTCTTCCCCGAGATCATAAAGCGCGGCGGCGTCATATGCGGGGGCTCCGATTCGCCCGTCACGCTCATAGACCCGCTCTACGGCATCGCCTGCTGCATCGACAATCCCGATCCGCGCCGCAATGTTTCCGTACACGACGCGCTGAAGATATTCACGTGGAACGCCGCCTATTCCGTGCACCAAGAGGGGCAAAAGGGCTCCGTCGAGGTCGGCAAGGACGCCGATTTTACCGTTATCGACAGGAATCCCTACGACTGCGCGGGCAAGGACGCGCTCTACGGCATGAAGACACTCATGACGATCAAGGACGCGAAGATCACATTCCGCGCTTGATTCATATCCGTTGTCGCTGCGGCCTCAAAGGTTCAATCGAAAGCCTTAAAACGCCGCGATGATTTGTCAAACGAAGGAGGTGCCCCAAACATGACGCGAAAAAGCCTGTACACCCTATCCACCGTCATCTATCTCATACTGATGGGTTTGATGACCATTCCCCCCGTCACGCAAGCGCTCGACAGGGTGAGCCCGCGCATTCTCGGGTTTCCGTTTTTTCAGTTTTTCCTGTTGTTCGTTCCGATCTGCATGGCCGTCTGGCTCATTATCTGGTTCCTGTGGGAATGCAAGATAGACGATGCCGCGGCTACGCGGGACAAAGGAAACGGAGGTGTTGCGAAATGATACCAAGCGCTATGATTTCCATCGGCTGTATTCTGGGATATTTTATCGTCAATGCCGTCATCATCCGCATTCTGGGCAAAAAGCAGGAATCGCTTGAGGAATTCGGCGTCGGCAACCGCTCCTTCGGATGGCTGCTCAACGCTTTTGCCTACATCGGAGGCTGGTATACCGGGACCATTTACACGGGCTGGTTCGCCAACGCGGCCACCATCGGCGTCTTTGCGCAGTACGTGATCATCTACTCCGTGTCCAGCCTGTTCATCATGTTTTTCATGGCGCGGCCCGTATGGGTGCTCGGCAAGGTCTACGGGCTCGTTACGCAGGGCGATCTCATTGAGCTCAGGTACGGCAGCAAGAAGTTCAAATTCGTGTTTGCGCTGCTCACGTTCCTGTTCTGGTCGCCTTGGCTCATACTCGAAACGAAGTCCATCGGCTACGTCGTTCAGGCGGCCACCTACAATTCCATCGGCTTCAACCTCGGCCTTATCGTCGTCAGCGTTTTCGTCATAGGCTACTGCTTTCTCGGCGGCGCGCGCGCCTCGGCGGCCGGCGGTCTTGTGCAGGGCATCACGTTCACCATCGTCGGCGTCCTGGCGGTCTACTGGCTGATCGTCAGGGTCTACGGGGGCCTCGGCGATATGTACGATCTCGTGGAGGAGGTCAATTCCGGCCTGCTCAGCCTCGGCACCCTCGGCGGAAAGTACTGGGCCTCCGTCGTCATCACCTGCACCCTCGGCGGCTATGTGCTGCCCGGCGTGTTTGCCACCATATACAGGGCCGACAGCTCCCGCGCCGTGAAAAAGTCCGTGCTGCTGGCGCCGCTTGCGGGCATCCTCATAGGCTTCACCATCCTCTCGCTCGGCCTCGGGCTCAGTTCTTTTTCGGACTTCCCGACCGATCCGCAATCCTCGGCCTTTTGGATTTCCGGCAAATTCGGCGGGCCCGTCATGGTCGGGCTCATGGGCATACTCGCCCTCGCCGCGTGCATGTCCACCATATCCGCCGTGCTGAACACGGCCTCCGTGCTCATTGCGAAGGATCTGGTCGGCACGCTCATTCCGGCCACGACCGACGCGGGCCTCTTCAAGCACGCGCGGCGGCTCACCATCGGCGTGGGCATACTGGCCATCATCATCGCCACGATGGACATACCGAATCTCATGTTCATATCGCTGGTCATGTACGACTGCACGGTGCAGTCCTTCCCCGCCGTGTTCATCGGCCTGTTCTGGCGCAGGGCCAACCTGCCGGGCGTGTCCGCCGGCTTCGCCGTCGGCTGCGTCTTTTCGTTCATCGGCAATCTGTATCCGCAGTCGATTGCGTGGGCGGGCGGCTGGTCGGGCGGCATGGTCGGCGTCGCCCTCAACCTCGTCGTCATCATCGTCTGCGCCTTTGCGTGCAAGCCCTATCACCGCGTGGACGAGCTCTTTGACACCGTCAGGAATTACAAGGAAGTCTACTCAAAGAAATTCATATAGCTTCGCGAAGCCGCGCCCGCGCCGCGCAAGCCGGGCTTGCACGGCGCGGCGCACAGGACCCGAGCGGCCGCGAGGAAAGGAGCCAAGCACATGAAATACGACTTAATCTTGAAGAACGCCAACATCATAACGGTCGATAAGGACATGTCAAGGCGCGCATGGGCGGCCGTAAACGACGGAAAGATCGTTGCGCTCGGGAAGGGCTCCGCGGACGCGCCCGAGGGAAAGCGCGTCCTCGATCTGAAGGGGCGGACGGTCCTGCCCGGCCTCATGGACTGCCATGTGCACGTCCTGCTCGCGGGCTTGAATTTGAGCGCGACGGATCTGCAGGGGGCGAGGGACGTTTCGGAGGTGCTTGCCCTGCTGGAGGCGGGCTGCAAGGCATCGGAGGACGACTGGGTATTCGGCGTCAATTACGTTACGCAGAACGTCAAGGAACAGCGGTATCCGACGCGCTTTGAGCTCGACGGGATCTCCGGGGGCAAGAAGCTCATGATCATGGCCGCAACGCTCCACGGCTGCGCCGTCAACACGGCGGCCATGGAGGTCTGCGCCATCCCCGGCGACATGCCGGGCGTCGAAAAGGAAAACGGCGTCGTCACGGGCGTTTACACCTCGGATGAATCGTCCTTTCTCGCCAACGCCAACGCGCTCGGCGATCTGCCGGAGGAGGCGCTGTGGCAGTACATAAAGGACTGCGCGGACAACGCGGCGTCAAAAGGCGTCACGACGATGCACGGCCTCTTCGGCCTGCTCGCCCGCGAGGACAGGGATATGGATCTCATTCTGCGGCGCGGGAGCGAATTGCCCATAGAGATGATCGTGTTCTATCAGACCTGGGATGTGGACAAGGCCCACGCCATGAGCTTGCCGCGCGTCGGCGGCTGCCTGACCCTCGACGGCGCTTCCTTCGAATACACGATGGCGAACTTCACGCCGTACAAAAGCGCGCCCGCCCTGCGCGGCGTCCTGTATCACAACGACGACGAGGTGTACCGGGTGGTGAAAAAGGCGCACGAATACGACATGCAATGCGCCATGCACGCGCTCGGGGAAAGGGCCATCGATCAGCTCATATACACCTATCACCGCGTCATCGCGGAGCAGGGCTTCAAGGATCTGCGGCACAGGATAGAGCATTTTTCCTATCCGACGGAAGAGCAGATCCGGATGGCCGCCGATTTGAAGCTCGTGCTGTCCATGCAGCCCGGATTCACCTATTACTGGGATCGGGCCGAGGGCGGCGCGTTTGAGTACATGTTCGGGCGCGCGGGCGCCGACCGATGGGATCCGTTCAACCGCGTCTTGGCCGCGGGCAACATCGTCTGCGCCGGCTCCGATTGCCCCGTTACGCCCGTGGAACCGCTCGTCGATATCGCGAGCGTCGTCAACGGCCACAACCCGGTGCGCAACGCCTCGCTCGACGACGCCATACGGATGGTCACGATCAACGGCGCCTACGCGGTGAAGCTGGAAGCCGAAAAGGGCAGCATCGAGGTCGGAAAGGACGCCGATTTCACGATTATAGATCGGGACCCCTACGGCTGCGCGGACAGCAAGGAGATATACGACATGAAGACGCTCTGTACGATACGCGGAGGCGAGATCATCTATCGTGCGGCGGAATTCCCCGATGCATAACAGCCTCCTTATCGTCTTGCTGGCAATCTTCTTGGCGGGCAATGCATTCGTCGTCAAGCGCGGATACGCACCGCAGAACGGGATTCTCGAATACAGTGTGGCCGGCCGTTCTGCGGGGACCGCCGTCTTTCTCATGTCCTTCATCGGGCGCTGGATACCCGGCTCCGTGTGCACGGTCTGGTTTTTTCTCGCGGCGGAGCGCGGGATGTATGTCCAGTATCTGACCGTTTACACGATAGGCGCCGTCGTCATGCTGCGCCTACTGGGCGTGCCCCTGTGGCGGCTCGGCAAAAGGTACAATCTCGAAACGCAGGCGGATTTCATAGAGCTGCGTTACGGCAGCGCGACCTTCAAGCGGTTTTTCTCGTTCATCACGTTAATCTTTTGGTTTCCATGGGTTATCTTGGAGATGAAGACCATCGGACAGGCCATCACGGCCACGTCGAATTACGGCATAGAGTACAACATCAGCATCATCATCGTAACGATGTTTGTCATCATCACATGCTTTTACGGCGGCGTCAGAGGCGTAAACAACGGCTCCGTTGTCCAGACGACCGTGTTCGTCGCGCTCGTTTGCGCCGGCGTGTACTATCTCATATGCGCGGTGTTTGGCGGTTTCTTCGCCATGTACGCGCGGATGGCGGCGGAGGCGCCGGAAATCCTCAGCGTGGAGTTCGCCTACCCGCATCGTTTTGAGTTGGCCTCGGCCACGCTCGCCGGGACGCTGGGCTCCGTCTTCTGGCCGGGTATGTTCTGCCACATCTACGCCGCAAAGAACGAGAGCGTCATACGGAAGAGCAGCCTGCTCGCGCTGTTTCCGATGTTGCCCGTTTTTATCTTGACGCTTTCCCTGGGTATGAGCGTGCGCATCATCCCGGGTCTGCAACAGGCGGACACGATGGGGCTGTTTCGCATAGCGGAGATCTACGGCAACGAGATCGTGCTCGCGATGCTCGGCGTGGGCGTGACGGCGACCTGCATGACCATGTGCGCGCCCGTGTTCAACGTGGCGGGCGTCATGATAGCCAAGGATCTGCTCTCCGCACCGGCTTCCCTGTCGCGCGTGGACACGCTGAAATCCGCGCGGATATGCACGGTGGCGGTCGGGCTCGTGGCGCTGTGGCTGGCCACGATAGAGTTTCCGAACCTCGTTTCGCTCGTCATGCTCATGTACAGCTTCATCATACAGGCGAGCGTACCCATCCTGCTCGGGCTGCTGCTGCGACGAAGCAATCTGCGCGGCGCGGTCACCGGCATGGCGGCCGGCCTTCTCGCCACGCTGCTGCTCAGCGTATTCCCGCGGCTCACGGATAGGATGAACGGTTTTTCGGCGGGCATGGCCGGCTTTGCCGTCAACGCAATCGTGCACATAGGCGTGAGCCTTCTGACGCCGGTCCGGCGGAACGCGGAGGAAGGCTTCGGGCGCGCGGACCGATATCTGTGGCGCCGATGACCGGCGCCGTCAGAGCTCGCGGCGGCCCTCCATGGCCCGCGTCAGCGTGACCTCGTCCGCGTATTCGAGATCGCCGCCCACGGGGATGCCGTGCGCGATGCGCGTCACGCGGATGCCGGCGGGCTTGATCAGCTTTGCGATGTACATGGCCGTCGCCTCGCCCTCTATGGTCGGATTGGTCGCGAGGATGATCTCCCGCGTGTCGTCGTCCTTTTGCAGGCGCATCAGAAGCTGCCGGAGGTTGATGTCGTCGGGTCCCATGCCGTCCATCGGGGATATGGCGCCGTGCAGCACGTGATAGAAGCCGTGGAATTCCCCCGTGCGCTCGACGGCCGCCACGTCGCGCGGATTCTCGACCACGCAGATCACGGAGCGGTCGCGCGCCCCGTCCGCGCAGACGGCGCAGGGGTCGGTGTCCGTCAGGTTGCCGCAGACGGAACAGTATTTCATCCGCCGCTTTGCTTCGCGTATCGCGTCGGCGATGGCGTTCGCGTCGCCGTCGCTCATGGAGAGGATGTAAAAGGCCAGCCTCTGCGCGCTTTTGCCGCCTATTCCGGGCAGGCCGGAGAGGGCGCGGATCAGGTCGTTCAGCGGCTTTGCGTAGTATTTTGACGACATTTCCGCTCCTACAGCAGACCGGGGACGGACAGACCGCCCGTCAGTTTTTCCATCTCGCTTTTCGAGATCTCCTCGATCTGGCGCAGGCCCTCGTTGACCGCGACGAGGATCAGGTCCTGCAGCATCTCCACATCGTCCGGATCGAGAACGTCACGGCTGATTTCGATGGACAGCAGCTCTTTCTTCCCGCTGACCCGGACCTTCACGGCGCCGCCGCCCGCGGTCGTTTCAAGCTCTTTGGCCTCGATCTCGGATTGCAGCTCGTCCATGCGCTTCTGCATGGCTTGAAATTGGCGGACCCGGTCGTCCCGGCCGCCTTTCTGCGTGAGCGATTTGTTTGGGTTCCCGGGCTTTTTGCCGGCGCGCATTCCTTTTCCCATTGCTTGATCTCCTGTGTTGGATCTTCCGCGCCCGTGACCGGGGCGCTTCTTCTGTTACCGATTCCATGGCGTCGCGAAGTGCCGCCATGGAATCGGCAAGCTTCTGTTATGAATCAAAGCCGAGGTTGAGGCTTTCCTGTACCTGCATCTGCACCGCCTCCGCTTCCTCCGTGAAGCGCGGTTCGAGCGGGGGCTCTGCGGGTATCTCGGGCTTCGGGGGCGCGCCGCCTTCGTGCAGGCGGCAGTCCATGCGGAGCGGTCTGCCCGCCGCGCGGGCCGCGGCGGCTTCGAGGGATGCCCTGCCGTCCTCTGCGGTTTGCTTCGTGATGTGGTCAAAGACTTCGATGACGAATACCCGCTCCCCCGTTTCCGCGAGCGCGCTGCGGCTCGTCAGCCGCGCCAGCATGGGGCTTTTCTTGGCGGCCTCGGCCACGACGGCGGGCCAGTTGAGGGCTGCGGAGGCGGGCGCGGGTGCGGATTTGGGCTTGGGCCTTGGTTTGGGCGCGGGGGCGGGCCGGGGCGTGGGCTCCGGCGTGGGTGCGGGCGTGGGCTCCGGGGCAGGCGTGGGCGTGGGCTCCGAGGCGGGCGTGGGCGTGGGCTCCGAGGCGGGCGCGGGCGCGGGCTCCGGCGTGGGTGCGGGCTGCGGCTGCGGGGCGGGCGCGGGCTCCGGCGACCGGGCCGTC